>JAKATV010000013.1 GCA_021818565.1 Planctomycetota bacterium | reverse complement strand
GCGTGATGCGGGCGTCAACCTGCCCCAATACGGAAGCCAGGTTGTGTTGCAGAGAGGCTCTCATGCTGGAAAGCACGCTGCAGGCGGTCATCACCAGAGCGACCGCCGCGGTGATGACTAGGGCGGTCAGCAGGGGCTTAACGGGCTTACGCCAAAGCGTGCTGATAGCGAGTTGCAATGTTGCCGGCATCATCCTGCTCCTCCACATCAAAACTTCCCGCCAGGGTGCCGTCCCGCAGCACTAGCACCCGGTCCGCGTAGGCGGCGGCCGCCGGTTCATGCGTAACAACCACAACGGTCGTCGGCGATGCAAGAGAATCGGCCAGGACGCCTTTGAGCAATCGCCAGAAATTTCCCGCACTAATGGAGTCCAGATTTCCGGTGGGCTCATCGGCCAAGAGGACACGCGGTTTCAGCAGCAAGGCACGGGCAATAGCGGCACGTTGCTGTTCACCGCCGGAAAGCGCGTCAGGCCGATGGGTAATACGATCAGCGAGTCCCAAGGTACCGGCGAGTTCAATGGCCCGCTCCCGGATGGCCAGTGTATATTTTCCCGCCAGACGAGCTGTCAACAGAACGTTGTCCAGCAGGGTTAAGGTGGGCACAAGATTAAAACTTTGAAATACAACCCCCACGGTTTCGCGGCGGAATAAGGTGGCTTGACGTTCAGAGAGTTGCGCCAGGTTGCGGCCATCAACGCTAATGCTGCCGACGTCAGGTGTGTCCAATAAGGCGCACAGATGCAGCAGTGTGGACTTTCCCGACCCACTGGCCCCCATGATGGCGACAAATTCGCCGGCGTTAATGGTCACGTCCACACCCGCCAGCGCCCGCACCGTGCGCCGCCCGAGGCGGTACGTTTTCTCCACGCCGGAAATGACTATTCCCCCCACATGTGTATCGGCTGGTACGTCCATCATACCGTTTATAATATGCGGCATTGTCCCGGCAGGAAAGCGCCATGCAGGGGCAAGCCATTTCGCGTTTCGCATTTCCCATGCAGCCGTGGCGCGTTGCGTTAGCTTAATGCGGCAGCGTTAAGTTGCCGCGGAAATGAAACCTAGTGCCACGACACGCGTTTGCCCGTCGGGATTGACGCACAGCGCGGCGGGTTAGCGTGGGGATATTTACCGCTGAACCAGCGGATGGAATGCAAGGTTTTTTTAATGGGCCTTTTGGTTTATCATAGGGGTATGGCGGAGCGTTTACTGACGGATAATTCTATTGTGCGCAAAAGGCTGCTTGTGGGAGCCTTGGCATTGTTGCTTCTGCTGGCCATCGGAAGCGCTTATGCCGTCACGCTGATCACGCGAATGGATGGCAATACGCTTTACGGAAACCACGGCACCATGCACGCGGCGATCAAAAGCTCGCGCGGATTGCAATACATAACTTCCGGCAATATTGATTTAGAAGGCCGCAATCGGCATTATCAGCAGGTATATCTGGTGCTGGCACCGGGATTAAAAGCCCCGGCCAAGACGCTTGCCGGACACGTCTACCAAAGGATGCTCTCCGGCGGGTGGCCGCACGAGCGCAATGTGTATGTGGAGAGCACCTTTCGCCACGGGAAGATGTATATTTATAAAGCCATGGGCGGCCCAGGCGGTAAATTCATCTGGGTGGCGGCCATGCGCCACCGACACGAGGTGAACCTGATCAGTTATGAAGGCCGGAACCTGGATTTACCCCTGGATGAACAGGAATTTAATACACTGGTTCAATGGGTTCGGCAGAACCAATCCCAATAATATAATCTCGCACGGAGTATTTAATGCGCGCATTTGCGATGAATCTATCGTCCGGAAAATGTAGGCTCTATCCCCGGATTACCGTGATAGCCATTCTGCTGGCAGCAGGTCTTTCCCTGATGGGAATATCTCCGGCGGTGAAAGGAGCACCCATGCCGGGCATGAACATGCTGGCTCCGGTTTGGATTGACGCCATGGATGGTTTTGAACTGCGCCCGCCCCTGAACTGCGAAGTTCTGCAGCCCAAGTTTACCCCCCCCCCGCCGCAGAAAAATGGAGCTATCCCGGTAATGCCCGGGACGCTTGTGACGTTCGTAAATAATTCTCTCCGCTGGGGCATTATCGTACATCTTAGTGAATTGGAAAAAGATGTTCCGCTGAAAACCCTGCTGGACCAGACTGTTGCGGAAGCGCAACATAATTATCCCAAGGTTAAGGTCTTGGCGCGGAAAATGATCATCAACTCCGGTAAACCCGCGGGCATTCTGATTTTGCAGCTCACCACCGCATCCAATAATAAACCTGTCATGCGTCAACAACTTATTGTCCGGGCGGCACCTAAACTCTATTACCTGCTGACATTTTTCAGTCCAGCGAATCAGGCTGATGGAGCGCGGGCCTGCTTTCTGGCCATGACCCATTACTTTCATCTGTTGAACCTGAAAGCGCTTCAACAACAGCGGGCGGCGGCGGTGAGCGCCGGGCGCATCTGGTTAAAAAATATATCTGCGCGCGATCTAGCCCATAAGGCCATTCATCCTCATTTGTATCAGATTCAAGCCGGCGGGCGCGATATTGGATATGTTCTTTTGTCATGTTACACCGGCACGGAAGACGGGTATACCGGCGTTTTCAGCAGTACCAACGCCCGCACTTTTCTACCCAATGGCACAGTGATATTTTCCAAGGTAAGCAGTTTCTGGGCGTATGGCCAACAAAGTAAAACCCCCGGCCCCGCCACGCATTACACCACGTGGGATAAAGCGGTGGAAACGCTGGTCCCTATTAATAATCCACAACAGGTCAAATTGCGGCAGGAACGCATTATTATTAATCCGAAAACCAATAAGCCAACCTTGGTGCACATAAAAATCCCGTATCCCAATATGCAAATACACTGGGTGAGGGAAACCGGCGATGAACAGTCCGCTTATGTTCCAGCGCTGGATAAGCACGGCAATCCAACCGACATGCTGGTTCACCACCGTTGGATGACGGTGTATATGCAGCGGCGGCATGTTGTGCCGGGCCAACCCAATAAGCCCACGCACTATGAGTTGCCTTCCTATATGCCGGCCTATCTGCCGCTGACATTAAAATATTTCTGGCCCAGGTTGGTGAATTTATCCAAGCCCTCGGCCATGGGATTTGTCACGTTTAATTCCAGTACGCGACGTCTGGGGCTGCGGCTGTTGACGGTCCACGGCACACAACGCATCACCGTGAACGGCCGGAAGATCACGGCCTATCATCTCACCGAACAACTGGACCCCGGAATTTCAAACTTGTGGGTGAATTCCAAGGGCGTGTTGATAAAATATGAGAGTTCTGACGGCAGCGTATGGACGCCGACAACCGCGGCCGCCATGACCCAAAAATGGAAAGCCGCTCTGGCCGCCCTGAAACAATAAAAGGATCGTGCGATGCGAAATTTTCTTAAGCGCGTGATTGTTCTGGTGGTCTTGACGACCATCATGGCGGCGGGCGTTAATATGGCCATCTATTTCGCGTCGCGCAATGCTCGAATCCTGCAATTGGAACGTGAACGCAAACACTTGGAGAAGGTTATCAACCGCCTGACCGGCAAGCGCCGCATGGCCGAACTGGTGGTGGATGGGCAAGTCACCAACGGCAAGCGGCAAGTGCGGCAAACCACGCTTCTGTGGGAGGAATTTGTTACCGGGAAGGATGGCAAACGTACCCCGCTGCCGATAAAAAAAATAGTTATCCCGGGGGATACACCGTACGTGGATGGATATGTATTGAAGTTCCGCAACACGTTTGTGGAAAATGGCGACCTGCTTCGGGGCAAGTCCCTGGCCTTCTTCCGCCGGATTTTCTCCAGCAAACAATCCCCGCAATCAGGCAGCAGTCTGCTGGGTTCCCATGGCGTGCCGGCGTGCCTGACCGGAAAATCCGGACGCCCGGATACCTTTACGCTGAATCTGTGGCAGCATATCCGGCAGCTCATGGAGCATCCAGCCGCCGCCGCAAAGTTGGGGCTGGATGTGGTACAGGGACAAGCGGTTTATCGGCCTGTTAAACCGGGGCGTTTGTATGTGATTTATCTGCAAAATGACGGCGGCCTGGAATTCACGCAACAAGCTGGTGAATCTTCCCTTATTAATCGGCTGCTCAAGGAAGCGGACAGGACGCATTCTCAAACCAGTACCTCGGCCACTTCTCAGTGAGTTTTAGCTCCTCGCCACTTGGTTCCACCATTGCCGCGCGAAGGGTTCCAGCGCATCGACAAAATTGGAGGGAACATGGGTGAGAGTTACCTGGGGGTCTTGAGGCAGCACAGCCAGCATGGGCGTGTGCATAAGCTGCGGCAATTCATCCAAACTGCTTTGGACGGATATATCCCGCTCGATCGGCACGCGATTAGCCACCAGGCCGGCTACGGGGATATTGCGTGCTCGGATAGATTCGACCGTCAAGGATGTGTGATTGAGCGTACCGAGATAGGCCCCGGTAACGACCACGGTCGGTAGCGCCAGTATCTGTGCCAGATCCGCAATGGTAAAAAGCCGCCGATTTAACGGCACCAGCCACCCACCGGCCCCCTCGACTAACAGAAAATCACAAGCGCCGCGCCAATAGTTAATTGCGGAAGCCAGACGATTCCAATCCGGCTCACGATTCTCAATTTGTGCTGCGACATGGGGCGAAACCGGGGCAGCAAATCGGATGGGGCTTATCGCCCGCATGATGTCTTCATTGGTGGTATCCAGCCCGGCCATGGTCGCAGCCAATAAGGCATCGGGTGACAGTAAATCATCATCAGTGAGGTGCTTACCATTACCGCGATTCGGATTTTTGGGACACCCTGACGCGATAGCTTTGCACACTCCGACCCGGATATTTAAACGTCGAAACGCCCCCGCCAGCGCCCCGGTCACGGTCGTTTTTCCAATATCGGTATTCGTGCCGGTAATAAACAGCCCGGGCCTGCCGAATGCGGAAAGGATTTTATTGGGATGAACAGGCGCGATTAATTCATCGCTTTCCTTGAATTTATCTGTTTTCATGGCGATTGCATCTCCTGCTTGCGGCCAATGACCGTTTCCACCGTGGCTAAGGATTCTACAACAATTTCCGTCATGCGCTGAATACTTTGCGCCTTAGCGGCTAGCGGCGGCATGAGCACCAGCGTGTCCGCCAGGGGCCGTAATATCAGTCCTTTTTCACGCATGGACGCGCACAATTCGCCCCCAATGCGCCAATGATAATCAAATCGCGATCCGGGCCGGCGGTCCGGTACAATATCTACCGCCGCCACCAGGCCCACCTGCCGGATGTCTCCCACATTCGGATGGTCGCGTAGCGGGGCCAAGCCGTCAGACATAACGGCGGCGATCTCCCGTGCATGATCCAGCGTATGGGTCGATTGCATTAAATCCAGGGAGGCCAAAGCCACAGCGCACGCCAGCGGATGGCCTGTAAACGTATGGCCATGAAAAAATGTTTTGCCCTCCTGTGGGGGGGCGTAGAAGGCATCAAAGATTTTATCCGTGGTCAACGTGGCTCCCAGAGGCATATATCCGGCGGTAAGGCCTTTGGAAATACACAACAAATCTGGTGTGACAATTTCATGTTCGCAGGCAAACATCTTGCCCGTGCGACCAAAACCAGTCATCACTTCATCACAAATCAGCAGCACGTCATGTTTATCCGCTATTTGCCGCAATGCCTTAAGTGTGCCGGGCGGATGCATCAGCATTCCCCCCGCCCCCTGCACTACCGGCTCAAGCACAATGGCGGCGTATTGCCCGGGATGTTGAGCGAAAAGTTTTTCGATATCCGCCCGCCAGTGAAGATTTCCGGCCTGCGCTGGAGACCCATACGCGGGTTTAATGGCCGCGTTGGTGCCGGCAAAGGGTGGCAACAGCGGCGGAGCAATGCGATCCACGGGGAAACAAAGCGGCTCATACACCTGGTGAAACGCCGGGATACCGCCAAGAGCGACGGCCCCCAGAGTATCACCATGGTAGGCATCACGCAGAGAAATAAATCGACTTTTTTCCCGTTGCCCTCTATTTACCCAGTATTGATAGGCCATCTTGCAAGCCACTTCCACC
>JAKATV010000010.1 GCA_021818565.1 Planctomycetota bacterium | reverse complement strand
CGTTACGGGCGCTTTCCGTGGCCACCTGTTCAATTAAGGCACCAACCTGCAGCAGCAACGCCACCAGGCCGGCCTCAATAAGCCAACCCAGAGCAATAGCCCCAATAATGCTTAACGCCACCAATTCGTTGACGTTGGTTCTACCGTGCGACAATCCCTTGGCTGCCTGCCAGAAAATCGGCCCGCCGGAAATTAGTGCCGCCAACAGACCCAAAGCACGGGCGATCGGTACTTCCGTGGGGAACTGATAGAAAATGCCGGCCAATATTAGCAACGCCACCGTTGTCGGTACCAGCACCGAAAGTTGCAACTGTAAACTTACGCCGGAGTGGCTGTGTCCCGTCGGATTCCCCTTGGCATCATGACCGTGGTCATGCCCGCACGCGCAGCCGATACCATCGAACTTTTCAGGGCTTCCGGAATGCGAATGATTATGCCCCGGCAAGGGAACCGCTACTTCACCAATTCGGACAGAAGTACCGCTTGGAGTTGGGGTTGTCTGGCTCACAAATTCACCAAAAAATACGTTAACAACAAAAACTTCTTCATTTTTATGCGCCGCCTGCGTTTCCGCCGCAGCTAACACCGTGGCAACTTACCGCCTCAACTTCTTGCTCTTTATATCTCTCGCACACCGGATTCGTCCAGCGGTCTGTTTTCTTCCGCATATTATCGGCTTTTGGCCATGATCTGCTGAAGCACAGCGCCAACGCCATCATTATACGTAACAGTCTACCATAAGGTTCAGCTAATTTACACCCGCGCTACAACCACCTGTTCCAAAAACATCGAATATTTCGCTGAATCAAAAATTTCCAAATCCGCTGAAACCGCACGCGCTGTTGCCAACGCCAGCCCGATCCCCAACGCCTGCTTCGGCGTTTTCGCCTGCGTTAAACCATATACAAAACCCGCCAGTAAATGATCACCGCATGCCACCGTGCGTATCACCGGCTCCGACATGGATATGCTACCCGTGAAGCATTCGTCCTGTCGAATCAGCAACGCACCAAGTCGGCCCCGGCTTACCAGCAGATTTTCCACTTCGCACGCTTGTTTCCCAGCCGCCCCGGTGATATCAGCAACTGTTTCCAGCTTGCCGGTTCCCCAAGCCTGTGCCAATTCCTCGGCATTGGGTTTGGCAATCCATAATGGCTTGCGTAACGCCAGCGTTAATGCCTCCCCCGCCGTATCCACACCCACTTTTGCGCCCACGGATAGAGCTATATCCAGCAAATCACCAAACCGCTGCGCGGAAAGCCCGACCGGCAAACTTCCGGAAAACAGCACCGCATCCCCCGGCTGCACGGTTTCCTTCAAATGCTTTTCCATGGCCGCAATATCTGTTTTGTTTACTTCAAAGCCCGCAAGCCGTATATGCGTCTCCATGTCGCCATGCAGAATGGTGATATTCTGCCGCGTCCCCTGCGGCAATAGACTGAAGTGACACGCTACCGCTCCGGGCCGAAGTTTGTGCAACCGGTCCTTAAAAAATAGCCAATCACACTCTCCCAAAAATCCGCACGCCAATACATCCTGCCCCAGCAACGCCAACGCCCGCGTAACATTCGCCGCCTTACCCGCCGCGATCCGCGCTACCAACTCCCCTGAATTCACCCGCCCCGGTAAAAACCCCTGGCACCGCACCACGCAATCAATCGCCGGATTCAACCCAACCGTTCTAACATTCTTCACCATCATTGCCCAACATTATACCCAGCAAGCACCGCAGTGATAACTCCCCCCCAGCGCCCCCCGAGCACCGTGGCGTGGCAATAACTCCGGGCAGGCCCCTGCCGTGCGAGTTTCCAAGACCAACCGTTCTCTTGGTGCCGGCATTTATGCCGTCGATTTTGCCGCGTAATTGCCTCGCCCAGCACCGTGGTGACAACCCGCTGGCCGTTGTCAACAGGAAGCGCTGCGACGGGCGAGTATTTGGTATTTAGCATCGTGCATTCTCGGAAAGCCAAAGCACTTCCAAAACATTCTGCAACTTTCGTTCGAGTCGCGGGTTTGGCTGACGGCGTGGATTCTATATGGCGGTGCCGTTGAGTGGTTCAATTGCGTTTTGCCATTGTTATTCGATGAGGAGTCTTTGTATGCGTAAGCACCTGTTTGCCCTGGCGGCGGTTGTTCTGGTGGGAGTTGCGGCTCCGCTTATTCCGCAGATGGCCCATGGCCAGAATGCCGTCGCGGCGGCGAAAACCGGAACGATTACTGGTAAAGTTGTTGATTCCAGCGGCAACCCCGCCGGCGGTGCCATTGTCCGCGTGGCTCGGATAAGCAAATCCGGCGGCCACGGTGGATGGTTTCCTCAACCCAAAGTGGGCCAGACCATCTGGCAGATCACCGGTTTTGCCAAGACGGCTACGGATGGAACTTTCAGTCTCCAAAACGCGCCCGCCGGGAAATATCAGATCATCGTCATGGATCGGGGTGTTGGTTTCGGGCGAGCTCGAAAGCCCGTCAGCGTATCCGCCGGCGGCACCGTAAATGCCGGGACCATCACGCTGCGCCAGGGCATGCCGGGGCGTTAAGGTCGCTGCCACGTCTAATTTCGGCGAGGTATGGCCGGAGCAATCAGTTGAACCTCCATCGCCCTTCAAAGGGCGATGGAGGTTTTTTGCGCTATATAAACTTGACATATTATGCCCGCAGGTTTTTGGGCCACGCTTTTGCGACGGCCGTTTATCGGATATAAAAGACTTCAGCCATTACGTTGATGTTGATGGCGTGGCTATTTTTGAGGATTCACACGATGAACGACACCGCCAAACCCGCTGCCCCGCATATTCGCATGGATACAGACCAGGGCGTTATTGAACTGGAACTCTGGCCTGATGTGGCCCCTAAAACGGTTGAGAATTTTGTCACGCTGGCCAAAAAGGGATTTTATAATGGCCTGACGTTTCACCGCATCATTCCGGGCTTCATGATACAGGGCGGCTGCCCCACCGGTACCGGCACCGGAGGCCCGGGTTATCACATTAAAGCGGAATTCAGCAAGCGTAAGCATGTTCGCGGCGTGATCAGCATGGCCCGCTCATCGGATCCGGATTCCGCCGGCTCGCAGTTTTTTATTATGCACGCGGATTCGCCGCACCTGGATGGTCAATACACCTGCTTCGGCCAGGTAACCACCGGGCTGGACGTGGTGGACAAACTGGCTGCCACACCGCTGAAAGATTCCCGGTCCGGCGCTCCACAGTCAGCCCCAAAAATTAAAACCGTTACCGCCAGTTGATCAAAATCAACGCGAGGCGGCATCAGTGCTCTGTCACGCCTGCAAATTCGGATTAATTGGCCGCAAACGCTCCAACTGCAAGGAGCAGCGGCGAAAACCGGGGCTGTACCCCGCTTGAGCTGCTGCGACACCGCAGATGGGGCATTTGCGACCAACCCCGCGGCGCGGGAGGTCAGGAGGCCGTGGGCTTTGGCGCTCGTGGTACAATATATGTACCCATATACTTTCCTCCTCGCTTCGCGCCCGCAACCCGCTGGCCCTCCGTCAATGGTAATATTTAGGCGTGACAGAGCACTTAGCCCGCGGAAACAGTATGTTGTTCTCCTTATGGACATGCACGTGCGTATCGGCTTGAATTTCCCGCAGTGCATCGAGCATGGCGCGAAAGGTGTTGCAGGCGTCTTCTGGGGCGGTGTAATTGTTGCTTAGACTTTGCAGCTTTTCCAGATCAGCCCCGGCGCGGTCGTGCTCGTGCTCCATGATGGCCACAGGTTGATCAACTTCAATATCCGTCCGTTTGGCGTCAATGAGTCGGATACGCGGAAAAAGGATGTGTTCCTCCTTGAACATGTGCGCATCCATTTCGGCGGCAAAGCGGTCGTAGGTGGTTTTCAATTCTGTCAACCACGGATAATGCAATCCATGGACCGTGTAGGTGCGATGCACCAGCATGGCAGTACGCGGCAATTCTCTTTTCAGCCAGGCGTGATGCGTCGATTCAATGTGATCGGCCAGTTCTGTTAAGGTTGCGGCGCTCCAATCTTTCTGATCGGGCTCATGCCCGGCCGCAAGCAAATCGGCGATCACCGTTTCGGGATTAACATGGCGTTTGGCACACGCCTGCCGTAGCGTTGCCTTGCCGCCACAGCAATAATCAATTCCGTTTTTTTCAAACACGCGGGATCGCGCGGGAAGTTCCACCACCCATTGAGATACCGAATCATCCACACCCAGAGTTGTTGTTGCCATAAGATACCTCGATTCCATCAACCGGGCCGGAGCATCACCAGCCCACAGAATAAGTGTATCACGGTCTATTATGGATTTCAAGATATTTTTATCCATAATATTACTTCGATCTACGCGCATACCGTGCTATAATACGTTTGGCGGCATGGACATTAGGCGTAAAGGAACCAACCGTGCGGGAATTTGATCACCCACCTTTGCAACGCGATGAAAGCCTGCAACCGTTTTCCCGTGATCATTTTATGGGTCTGAAAGCGGCCAATGAGCTGACCAAGGCGGCAAATGCGGACGACGCAGCGAGAACTTCGGCGGCGTGGTATTTTCGGCAATGCTGGGACGCCGAGATCGACGATCACTTTCGTGAGGAAGAGCAATTACTTATTCCGCTGATGCTGGAGCCGGAAATTAAGCAAATGCTCCGCGAGCACGGCAGCATACGAAATCTTGTTGCGGCGGGACTTCGGCGAAGCGCTGACGAGCCGCCCGCGGAGTCCTGGTGCGCGGCACTTGGCCGAGAACTTCGAGACCACATCCGATGGGAAGAGCGTGTGCTGTTTGGCGCTATACAGGATCGGGCCACGCCCGGGCAACTAAACGCCGTTGGAAAAGCGACAGCGGAAATTGAAAAACGCCGTCCCGGCCTGCGCATTCGGGGTCGCGGCCCACGAAAGTGAGGGAAACTGGGAAACTCGGCGAGTTTTGACATTGCTGGGAATGCTTCTCAGGCTAAACTAATCTGGACCAGTTGTTTGGAGTCCTGCCATGGTTAAGGTTGGAGCGCATGAGGCGAAAACGCATTTGCCGCGACTTTTGGATCAAGTTGAGGCCGGCGAAAGCATTGTCATCACCCGACATGGTCGCGACGTGGCAATACGCTTGGCGATCAGCCCTGTCGCAGGCCGGCCGGACGCCGCCACGGCTATTGCCAAGTGGCGAAAGGCCCGCAAAGGTGTCACCCTTGGCGGCCTGAAAATTCAGGACCTCATCGACCAAGGACGCCCGTGATGGAATGGGTTTTTGATACATTCGTGACGATGGCCTGGCGCTTTGATGACGAATGCACGCCGCGAACGGAAGCATTGCTTGAAAAATTAGCACGCCAGCCCGCGATCGTGCCGGGACATTGGTCGTTGGAAGTCGCCAACGTGCTGGCGATTGCAACAAAATCCAGACGTATGAGTTCCACAAAGCGGACCGCCTTTATCCGAATGTTTGACGCATTTTCAATTCATGTTGACCCGAAAACCCACAGCCTCGCTTGGAACGACATATTGCATTTGGCCGACACATGCCGTCTGACCAGCTACGATGCCGCCTATCTGGAACTTGCGATGCACATTGGCGTCCCATTAGCGACAGATGATGAAGCACTGAAAAAGGCGGCCAAGACCCACGGTGTCGCCCTGCTGTAGGAAAAATATTTGTGAGGATTACTCATGCCCGTCAACATTGGTGATAAACCCCAGGCGGATTTCAGCCAGCCCATTGAATTGATGATGGACTGCCATCGGAGAATCGAGCGATTTCTACTTGCGCTTGAAAAAATCGGACACGCCGGTGCACTCGATGTGCAACATCGCGCCGCTCTACGAACCGCTTTGGATTATTTCAAGCTCGCCGGCCCCCGACATAATGAGGATGAAGAGGCCACACTGTTTCCGGCGTTAGCCGCCAGCGGGGACGTTGCGGCGACCGAGGCGATGGCGCGCATGCGCCAGCCTAACTTCCTGTTCGTTTCTCAAAAAACCCTGAAAAAGCGTTGTTTTGGGCGAGGATGTAGCAAGTAATATTTGATGTATGAAATGATAATATGCTTGCATTGCAATTGATAGTGATGTA
>JAKATV010000473.1 GCA_021818565.1 Planctomycetota bacterium | reverse complement strand
CAAAGCAGGCGGTCATGCCGGGAATGGTTAGCAACATAAGAATGATGGGTAATCCCAGGGCACCAATGAGTTTCCCGAAGTAAATCGCAGCGGGGGAAAGGGGAGAATTCAGCAACAACGCCAACGTACCGGTGCGCTTTTCCGCCACCACGGAGGCTGCGGGAAACGCCGGCGCCACCAGCATCATGCCCACTAAAATCGTCCAGGAAAGTAAACTTAAAACCTGCTGCGCCTGCGTGCCGGCCAGGTTCACCCGCCCGCCCGCCGGCCAGCGCAGCACAATGACCGCGGCCAGCACCGCCAACCACGCCACTTCCAGAGCGGCCACGTTGGGCTTCCGCAAGGCACCGATAAGTTCACGACGTACAATCGGGTTGTTCACGCCTGTGCCTCCCCGGCGGCTAACTCCGCCTTGTCCTGCTGCGTGACAGAAAGGAACGCGTCTTCAAGGTCCTGCTGCATTTCACGGAATTGACTCACGCGGACCTGCGCCGAGACCAGGCGTTGCAATGCCACGGCCAGGCTCTGTTCGTTACCCGTGGTGTTGAATCGCACCATCATTTCAGATGGTGCCGGGGTAACACTGGCCGCCTCGCCGAGGTTCTCGCGTAAAATTTCCGCCGCCTGGGTAACATCCTCTTCTGAAAGCAATTGTATTTCGATCATGCGCTGATGCCGAACACTCTGCATAATCTGATCCAGGGTGCCGAACGCCCGAAGTTTTCCATGCGTCATAATCGCCACCATATTACAAATCCGTGCCAGCTCCGGCAAAATATGGCTCGTGACAATCAGCGTTTTACCTCTTTGCGCCAGATTCAGGAGAATTTCCCGCATCTCCACACGCGCTGCGGGGTCCAGGCCGTTAGCCGGCTCATCGAGAATCAGCACCGGTGGGTCATGCAAAAGGGTTCGGGCGATGGCGACGCGCTGTTTCATACCGTGGGAAAGGCTTTCGACATATAAATCCGCCATGTGTGACGCACCGGTAATCGCCAGCGACGCATTGATTCGGTCTTGCCGTTGTTTGCGGGGAATTTTGAATGCCGCTCCGAAGAAATCCAGATATTCCCGCACGCGCATGTTGTCATAGGATCCGAAGGTATCAGGCATATAGCCGACAAGATGCTTAATTTTTCGCGCATCGGAAGTGCAATCCACACCCCCGATAGAGGCTTTTCCACTGGTGGGTCGGATCAATCCGACGAGAATTTTGATCGTGGTGGTTTTGCCGGCACCGTTGGGTCCGATGAAGCCGAGTATCTGCCCTTTTTCCAGACGAATACTTAAATGATCAAGCGCTGTAAATTCGCCGTAGACCTTGGTCAATTCCACTGTTTCCACAACCGGTGCTTCGCTCATAAACAATCCTGTATGATTGGGAACTTACAATTCCACCATGGGACTTATTGTACCGTACCCGCTGCCGTTAAACGGACCGTTGTCACATGCCATGTGCTGTTGGGGTCAATAGTACCCCCGATGCTTATCTCACACTGCCATCCCCCCGCCGGACCGATAGCGGACAATTCCGCGGGCGTGAGATGAAGCACCATAGCGCTGCCGCTACTTGAACGGCTGATGGTCACCCATTTGCCTTTTTCCAAAGCCAGCACTGAAACCGGCCGTCCCGGAGCACTGAGTTTAATCGTTAATACAGCGCTGGTTAATTTCAGCGGCAGCACTTGCCGCGGCAATTGAAACCGCAGATACATATGCGCCGGAGATGACAGATTCCTGAGCCAACGATGCTTGCGCGTGTTATACACCGGAGCCGGAGCGTGTTGCCCGGGACCGGGAACCAATCGGTACGGCAGATAGGGCCAGGGCAGTTCCACGCGCGTTGCGGCCGGGGTGGCCCGCATTTTCAGTGGTATAACCAGCAGCGTCTGATTCATGACCACGGGATCATGTGTCAGATGCAGCAGCGGCATGGCGGAACTCGGCCAGCCCAGCAGCGCCGGGTCAACGGGACCACCGGCTTTATATAACCGTGCTTCAATGGTGTTATGGTTTTGCTGTCTGCGCGTTAAAAAGGAAGACTGGATAAATTGACCGGCGGGCAGAATTTGCGCCGTGCCGGCCAGACGTTTTCCACTGCCGGCACGCACCAGGGCCAGCGCTCCGCGCGGTGCCGCAATGGCCATATCTTGTAAATTCGCCAATAAGGTTTCCTGCCCGGAAACCTCCAAGCCAGCCGGCCCAAAACGTCCAAACACCGGTTGAATGAGGTGGTTTGCACGGCTGCTGGTATACGGAATACTAATGGCGGCACCGGAAGGCAGTTGGAGATTTTGCCACTGGAATTTCTGATTAATTAGTGCCGCCACCCGCACACTGGATTGCTTGGCAAAACTGGTCTTGGGATTCAGTTGAAACCCCCAGGACGTTGCGAGTTCCGCCGCCTGCGCCTTGGGTGAAAAAATGGAGGCAAAACCGCTGATCGACAGCAAATGCTGATCGGGTGCGGCACAGGCGATTTGATATGATGAAAGCGTCAACTTCACCCGCCCGCGATTGAGCTTGCCATTGATAATAAGAATAATGCCCGCTACCAGAGCCAACACGATGGCCGCCGGTGCCAGCCGCTCGAGCTTATCCCTGCGCCCCAGTACAAAAGCCGCCAGCAGCAGTATAACCGTCAACCCCACCAGCACCACGCCGATAATCATGCGACCGGAAATGCGATATCCAATTTGTGACGTGGCGTTGTGCTTGAGGATGGCCACAGGGACATGGATCCCGCCGGAAGAATAAAACTTCCGGACAATCGGCCAAAGCACCGCACCGCCCATTTTAGTTTTATTGAGCATTCCGCGACCATTGACCGCGCAAATATATACGCGCCCCAGCCCCACACGCCGCACCATAACAGCCGGCCAACCGTTGACTTTTGACAGTGTGGTATAGCCAGGTGCCAACAGATACACCAGGTGTATCGCCTTTTTTAAATGCAGAACAGAATTTTGCATTCCCCGTCCGGAAAAACGCAGCGTTGCCGTGTGGGTCTGCCCGACTTTTATTATCGTCCAGGCCGGTCCTAACAACGCTCGACCAAAGCGATCGCTGACTCTTTGCGCCTGAATCCAAAGCTTCCCGCCGGAGACCAGCCAGCGGCGCAGAGCATTGCGCTGCGGGCCCGACAGCGCCATGTGCCGCCGGGCCGCAAAAACCGCGTAAACGCCATCATATTCCGAGGGCGCATAGGGCATGTGCGAGGCATTGGTGTAGGCAATTACCGACGATAGCCCTTCCTGTTTGCGCATTTGCACGGCAAGATCGGCCGTGGCCTGATCGTCGCCATTGGTCACGGCCATGGTGGGGTAGCGCGCCGTTGGAGTAAACATACTTCCCGTGTTTCGCGCGATAATATGATTGGACGCACCGGTGGCCAACCAGGCGGTGTAGTTAAGGACTTTTTTCCCCGGTCGCGGAAAGGGGCAAAACACGGGCAGGGAAATGGTTTCAGCGCTGCGGGGCGGCAGCCAGATCGGGTCTACAAATTCCACATTGGACATCCGATCCAGACGGACAAATAAATCCGCGTGAACGCTCTGATAGGTTGAATTGCTCAATCCCGCAATGGCGGCATTCCACCGGTTGCCCCGCGCTGAAAGCGTCGCCGCGGACACCGTTTGCAACTTCACGGTTGCCGCCGTCGCGCGTGAAGCCACCGCTAAGAATACAACCCATAACAATATTGCCGCCCATCGGCTCATCGCGTCACTCCTGCATCGTCCGCACCAGGGCGGACCATGATTTGAGACTCGGAATCGTACCGTATATTTACCGGGCCGTAAATACCGCCGAGTTAATTTTTACAATTTATTTTTGATTTCTACGCACCCCGGCCACAGTCGTGAACATACCATCGGTTGTGTTTTCATGCGCACCTTCGGTTTTCCCAAGCTCTGCGCTTTGTAACCATGAATCCGCAAATCCCCCGGCCTTGCGGAATGCTCAACTTGTACGATCTTCCCCGTGATGATGCTCCCAGACCAACGCGGCACCTTGCAGCACCAGATCGGGAATAAAGGAATCCACTAAGCCGCTGTTGCCGAAGACGCGCATCGCATCACCGCCCGTGCCCACCACATGCGGCCAGTGACCAAGTTTTTCCGCGTACCGTTCGAGAAGATACGCCGCAGCGCCGCGGATGGACGCATACGCCCCGAGATTCAGTGCTTCCATCGTGTCGCGGCCAAAGGGTTCCTGCGGCAAATCCAGATTCGCCATGGGAAGTTGCGCGGTGCCCGTATGCATGGCCTTGGCCGCCAGCGCCAGGCCCGGCGCAATGGCACCGCCAAGAAAAATCCCCGCATCATCAATACAATCCACCACCAAAGCGGTCCCCGCACTGATAATGGCGCAGGCTTGCTCGGTATTCACATACGCGCACAATGCTCCAAGCAGACGGTCCACACCCACGGTGGATTCATCGGTCAGATTGGTTTGCACGGGAATTTTCAGATCCCTGCCCACAATTTCCGGCGTCATTGAGCAGCGATTGCTGATGAGTTCCGCCACGCGATCGGTCCATTCGGGGGCGACACTGGCCAACACCACCCCATTAGGCCGGCGGCCGCCATCGGTTGCGCCGGTGGAGAGTTTCTCAAGATACGCCAGCATTTCGGATTGCAGATCGGAATGATTGAACCGCAGGGCCGGGTCGGCACTTTTCCCGGCAGTAAATAAACCCACGCCGATTCGGGTGTTTCCGATGTCAATGGCAATCACGCTCACAATTGCGCTCCATGTTGTTATGAAAGTCTTTTTTTATTGCGGTCTCTGGTTCGATCCGCTTTGGTACGCCGATAGTACTTACCCTTGCGAACATCATCGGCTTTAATCGCTTCCACTTCCGCCGCCAACTGCGCATCGGCCAGTTTGGCGGAAGATTCCCGCACACGATCCAGGTTCACCGCGATCATCGGCGGAGTTTCCTCAACGGTTTCGCCGGGCGGAGTGGCAATAATAAGCTGCCACAAATCTTCCAGCAACGGCCGCAAGCCGGTGCCGGTGGCGGCGCTGACCGCCAGAATCTGTTTTCCGGGTAACGCCGTGCGCAAATCCGCCAGTGCTTCGGATGCTCCAGTGAGGTCCATTTTATTGGCGACCAGAATTTCCGGTTTGGCCGCCAGTTTAGGGCTGTAGGCGATGAGTTCCGCGCGTATGGCATGGTAGCTGTCAATGGGGGCCGTGTCATCCATGGGAACCATATCCAACAAATGCACCAGCACGCGCGTGCGTTCAATATGCCGCAGAAAATCCAAGCCCAATCCCGCCCCTTCCGAGGCACCTTCAATCAAGCCTGGAATATCGGCCAGCACCAGGCGGCGTTCCATATCCAGTTCCGCAATTCCTAACTGCGGCTTAAGGGTGGTAAAAGGATAATCCGCGATTTTCGGCCGCGCCGCGGATAGCCGTGACAGCAGTGTGGATTTACCGGCATTAGGTTTGCCGATCAAGCCGACATCCGCAATGAGCTTAAGTTGTAATTTTAATTTTCGATTCTGCCCTGGTTCCCCCGGTTCCGCAAAATCCGGAGCCTGCCGCACCGACGATGTAAATTGCAAATTGCCCCGTCCACCTTTTCCACCCCGGGCCACCAATGCCCGTTTCCCCACCGGCAGCAGATCAACCAGGAGCAACCCGGTTTGCGCGTCATAGACCATCGTTCCCGCCGGCAGACGAATCACCAGATCGTTGCCATCGCTGCCGGCCTTTTTCTTGCCCTGACCATTTTCGCCGTTGCCGGCCCGCCAATGATGTCGCCCAACCATATCCAGCAGAGTTTCCACCCCCTCGGTCGCTTCCAGATAAACGCTGCCGCCCTTGCCGCCATCACCACCGTCCGGCCCACCGAGGGGAATATATTTCTCGCGGCGCATGGAAACGCATCCGTTGCCCCCTTTGCCCGCAAATACTTCAATTTCCGCTTCGTCAATAAACATCTTCAGCACCATCCCGCCACTGGTCGGGAGCCTTTTTTAATCCGGATTTTAAAGCCGGTCGCTTTAAGCGTCGGTCCGTGAGCCAAAAATATCGCTCTT
>JAKATV010000213.1 GCA_021818565.1 Planctomycetota bacterium | reverse complement strand
CATCGGGGAGCTTTCCGGCAAGGAATATTCCGGGATATTTCCGGCTCTGGACCAGGGCTCCGGTGAAGAGATAAAAAATCCAGCCTTGACGCGGGATATCGCATTCCGTGTTATCGCGGATCATATTCGCTGCCTGACGTTCGCGATCACCGATGGAGCCGTTCCCGGAAACGACGGACGCGGCTACGTATTACGGCGCATCTTGCGTCGAGCCGTGCGCTTCGGACGACAGAACCTGGGGATGCGTGAGCCATTTCTGCATCAACTGGTGCCCGTAATTGTCAGTTCCATGGGCGAGGCGTTTCCGGAATTGGCAAGCAACCCCAAGCGTGTCGCTGACATTATTGAAGATGAAGAGCGCGGTTTCAGTCGCACATTGGACCGCGGCTTGGAACTTTTCCAACTGGCCGCCGACGAGGCCCGGGCTGAAAAGCTTAAACCAACCATGATTTCCGCGGAAAATGCGTTCAAACTCCATGATACTTTTGGCTTCCCGATTGATCTCACGCAGATCATGGCGCAAGAACAGAACATGGGCGTCGATAAGTATGGCTATGACCTGCTTATGCAGCAAGCGCGGGAGAAAGCCCGGTTGGGAGGCAAGGCAGCCAGTTCCGGCCTGACGGATATGCCGCCGGAAATTCTGGCGGAATTACCCGCCCTGCGCATTAAACCCACTGACGACCACGCGAAGTATGACCACCGCCCCCTGCGCACGCACATTGTGGGTATTTGGGATGCCCAGCGACTGAGAGAATCTGTAACCGCCGATGAATCCGGCAGCATAGCGCTAATTTTAGACCGGACTAATTTTTATGCCGAAATGGGCGGTCAAATCGGCGATCAGGGAGAAATAAAGACCGACTCGGGTACGACATTTGTGGTGGAATCCGTAAGGCAACTTGGCGGATATGTGCTGCATATCGGCCGTTTAAAACATGGCACCATCCATCGCGGCGATTCGGCCAGCGCGTCGGTATTTAACGCACGGAAGCGAATTGAAAAAAATCATACCGCGACGCATTTGGCCAACTGGGCCTTGCGCGAAACGCTGGGCGACCATGTGGAGCAAAAAGGTTCGCTGGTGGATGCCGATAAACTGCGTTTTGATTTCGTGCAACCCAAAGCGCTGGATGATCATGAGCTTGAAAAGGTCGAAGCGTTGGTGCAGGAGGCTATCGGCAAAAAGCTGACGGTCTACACTGATGTAGCGCCGCTTGAGCAAGCCCGAAAGATCCACTCGCTTCGCGCCGTTTTCGGCGAAAAATATCCGCCGATGGTGCGGGTTGTTTCCGTTGGCGTTCCTGTATCCGAGTTGCTGGCTAATCCGGAAAATCCGGCGTGGCGGCAATACTCCATCGAATTCTGTGGCGGGACGCACATAGGCAGTACCTCCGACGCGGAGGAATTCGCCATCATCGCTGAAGAATCTGTCAGCAAAGGCGTTCGCCGACTCGTGGCCGTCACAGGAGCTGCTGCGCAAGCCGCCCGTCGCCATTCCACTGCCGTAGAAGCGCTGATTGCGACAAGTCAAGGCGGCGCAGGCAGCGTGGAAGATCAAGCAAAGCTGGCCGGTGCCCTGCAGGAGGCGGGGAGAGACCCGGCACTTCCCCTGCTTGCCCGCCGCCGCGCGCTTCGTGCCGCATCGCAAATCCAGGAACGTGTCAAACAACAACAGAAAAAAGAGGCATTATCACGCGGTAATACGGACCTCAACGGCACCATCACCATACTGCTGGATCAGGCGCAGCGTATCGCGGACAACCACGTAATTATCGGGCAACTGCCGGATGCGGATGTGCCGGCGTTGCGTGCAGCGGTCGATGGCGTGAAAAAGAAACTCCACCCGGCCCCTGTCGCGATGCTGTTGGCCTCGACCATTACAGAAACCGACAAACAAGGCAATCTCCTTCCGCCCAAGGTAAATCTCGTCGCCGCGGTCAGTGATTCATTGATTCATAAAATCAGTGCCGGCGATTGGGTAAAAGCTGTGGCACCCGTGGTCGGCGGAACCGGCGGAGGCCGCCCGCAGATGGCCATGGCCGGTGGAAAAGACGCCCACATGATTGAAAAAGCACTGGAAAAAGCGCGGAGCTTCGCGCTTGAACGAATGGTAGAGAATCGCCAGTAGCGGCTTGGCTATTGATACACTGGGGAGTTCAGGGCTTGTTCGAGGCTCAGGGAAGCCAGGCCGCGGGATTTTAGAATTTTCAAGATTTCCGGCAAGGCTTGAATGGTGGATTCCTGCGAACAATTTCTGCGTGCCGGCTCAAGGCCGTCGTGCAGAGTAACAATATCTCCCGGACGGATTTGTGATGTGACGATTCGGCAAATGGTGCGCGGTGAGATTTTTAAGGTATCCCATGCGCGCACACGCCAGGCGATGTAACGCATGGCGCTTTTACGCACGGCCCGAGCCTGCGGCGGTGTTTTAAATCCCATCGGCGCACGAAACAAAGTCGGTTCACGACCGATGATTTCCGCCAATGCGGCGCTGGTGCGCTGCAACTGATCCCGCCAATACGCTTCACCATGCCACACGCCGTGATGGTGATGATCCCAGGTATGATTGCCGACGGTATGCCCTTCGGCAATCATTCGATGAACCAGTTCAGGATGCTGCTTCACTTGCGATCCAATGAGAAAAAAACTGGCGTGGGCATGGTGCTGCCGCAATATATCAAGCACGCGGTCGGTGAATCGGGGAGTGGGACCATCGTCAAAGGTAAGTGCTACGGCCTTGTGTGGATAAATGGTTTTAATGACCGGCGCTACAACGTTGCTGCCGGAGTATAACACGCCATACCAGATCGCGAGCGCCGCGCCCGCAGACACTCCGGCCACCCCTGCCACAAAGGGGTGTTGCATGATCAGTTCGCTGGGGAAATTCACGATCATCAAGTCTTTCTTTTTTTTTACCGCATTTATGGAATGCGAGCGGTGATGGATGTTGCACTATTTGTATGCTGTCGCAAACGCAAGATATAGTTTAACGCAGAATCCGAAATAACCATCGATTCCGGCTCCCCTACTGGAGAGCTGTTAAACGTGACGGCATAATTTGCCCCGGACGGTGTTTTTACGCTCAGGTGGGTCGGAAGCAGACCATTTGGGCTGACGGCGAAATTCCATAGAAAGCGATTGTCATTGGCGTCCTTATATACCACGACATCGCCCGAGGCCTTAACTGCGGCATGCCATGGTCCCTCCGGCCGGCGAAAGGCCAGGGAAATCCCTTCTCCAATGGCTCTTGCCAATGCCAGATCGGACCGGCGCGGCTGAACCAAAAAGTGTGTGCCCGCCCAATTGCGATGCAGGATAAATGCATATCGCCCATCTGTCGATTGCAATGTAAGCGTAAAACGATAGGCATTAATCAGGTCCAGATGTCCGACAATGGCGCTGACATGATTGTCATAATCCAGGGACCCGGTAAATGCGGCATTGTATTGACCGGCACCGGCGTCCACCCATGATTTGATCCCCCGCAAAGCAGGTGAATTGCTTTTTAGCGAGGTCGATGGGGGTGGATTGCGGCAACCGGCCAGCGCGAGCGCCAAACAAGCAGCCACAGCGGTTATCATTAATGATTTACAGGTCATCACATAGCTCCTGAACCATAATAATTCCGCACACCTTCAACAAGTCCTACATTGGGTGAATAGCCAAGAATAGTACGGGCGGCAGTAATATCGGCTTCGGTATGATTCTGAAAAAAGCTGTAGGGATTATCAATATATTCCGGTTGCAGATTGGTGTGCATAACGCGGTTTAATTCCGCGATAATGGCATTGAAAGATTCCGATACGCCGCTGCCGACATTAAGTATGTGACACCCTTCAGCTTCCAGTGACTTCACGTTGGCCTGAATAACATCGTCAATCCAGACAAAATCCCGCCGCTGATTACCATCATGGAAAATTCGAGGGCGTTTGCCGGCCTTCATCTGCTGGGCTAACTGATAAATCATGGAGGCAAATTTACCCTTGTGAGCTTCGCCGGGGCCGTAGACATTGAAATAACGCAAGCCAACGATCGGCAGATGCGAATCTCCGTGCCACTTGGCGGCCAAGCGCTCCATGGCGAGTTTGGAATAGCCGTAAACATTTAATGGGGATGGTTCATCACTTTCCCGCATGGGAGCGGGTCGATTGCCATAGATTGCGGCGGATGATGCCCAAACCACGCGAGCTTTCCATACCATGGCCCAGGATAGAATAGTTCGGAATCGCTCAAGATTATTCTGCATCATTTTCCATTGATCGGTCACCGTGGTATCCGTGATGGACGCCTCATGGAAAATCGCGTCGAAGCGCCCGGCGGGCGGGTTTTCGCAGCGGTCGGTATAGACTTCGCCCGTGAATTTTACGAGATTCTTGAAATCGCCGGATGAGAAATCATCCAGCACCACAACCTTGTGTCCGTGTGCCGCCAGGTACTTGGCCAGATTTGAACCAATAAATCCCGCTCCACCGGTTACCAGAATTCGCATGTAGACTCCAAACGTTTCTATACAGCTTCCGTTGCGACGCCGCAACAAGCTTTATGATTATCGCGGTTGTTGCTGCGTCATACAATGCAGCGTCCCCAAACCCCATACCAGATCGCGGCAATATATGGGAATAATGCTGCGATTGGGAAAACATTTCTCCAGAATTTTCAGCGCCCGCAGGTCCGCGGGATCATTAAACACTGGGACCAGCACACCGGCGTTGCAGATATAAAAATTGGCATAGCTGGCCGGCAGACGCTGCTTATCAAAATAAACCGGTGCGGGCAGCGGCAATTCGATGATATTAAAACTGCGGCCCCGTGTGTCCCGCATTGTCTTTAAGCATTTCATATTTTCCGCCATGCGCCGATGATTGGCATCGCGGCGGTTGGGTTCCACACATGCAACAATGGCCGATGGAGAAACAAAACGGGCGGTATCATCAATATGGCCGTGGGTATCATCTCCTACGATGCCGCTATGCAGGTAGAGAATTTTTTCCACGCCCAGATTATCACACAAGTGCTGTTCCAATACCGTGCGGGAAATTCCCGGATTCCGGCTTTGTACCTTTGAAAGCAGGCACTCCCGCGTCGTAAGCAGACATCCGGCACCGTTGACATCAATGCTGCCCCCTTCCAGAACCAAACGCACGATTTTGCCATCGGACCGTGAGGCCATGGGGTTATGAATAGCAATACCGAGAGCTTTGGCGGCATACGCCGGCACATGCGCATCGCGATGATAATTGTCATATTTGGCCCAGGCATTAAAAAGCCAGCCAAGGGCCACCATACGTCTCGAGGTTGTACCGCGCTTTTTTACAAAAATCGGGCCGGAGTCCCGGGTCCAGATGCGATCCGTTTTCAACACATGAAAACGAACGGCCGACAATTTAACGCCTGATTTATTAAGAATGTCCCGTATGATGGCAATACGGCTTTGCGATTCCACAATCAGATGAACGGTTTCCGCGGATGCAATATGCCGGATAATTTCCGCGATAATCCAGGGAATGGGCGTAAATTTTCCCGGCCAATCCTCCTGATTGTGCGGCCAGGCCAACCAGGTGGCGTCATGCGGTTCCCATTCGGCCGGCATCTGGAAGCCTTGGTTGCGTAAGCTTGGGGTGGCACCGGATTCGGATAAATTTTTTATGTTTGATTTTGAAGCGGTCATTGACAGTTCCGTTAAAAATGCGTTCAGACAAACTATATCTGTGCGCGAATCAGGAAAATCGCTGGGTTAATCCGGCATAGGCATCCACTCGGCGATCTCGGAAAAACGGCCAGTTTCGCCGAACAGTTTCCTGCAGTTTCGGATCCACTTCCGCAATGAGAATATCTTCTTTATCCACCGATCCACGCTGTAAAAAACGGCCGAACGGATCGCAAATGATGGAGCTGCCGAAAAACTCCAGCCCCCCACCTTTTGCGCCTTCATGCCCAATACGATTGGGCGACGCGACGTAAACACCGTTGGCAATAGCGTGCGACCGCTGAACTGTTTGCCACGCATCAACTTGAGCGGCCCCAAATTCCGCTTTTTCCGCCGGGTGCCATCCAGAT
>JAKATV010000183.1 GCA_021818565.1 Planctomycetota bacterium | reverse complement strand
GGCCGCGCTGTTTTGTACCCTCAAGTTGCCCCAACTCGAAGTTTCCGGGGAAATACCAAGGTTTATAATCTGGTTCTGCGTTGATCTGGTGCTGTTTTCAGCCTTTTCCTACCTCGCGCTCACATGTGCTGGTGGTTAGCGGGCTTTGCGTATTGCGATACATCAGATCCCATAGCGTGTCCCGCAATTTTCCGTGCGATGCGGTATCAGGTGCGGCGCGATGGCCGACTCTGCACCTACAGCACGTTAAAATAACGGGCTTCGGGGTGGTGGACGATCATCGCGGAGGTGGATTGTTCCGGCTGAATCATCCAGTTTTCGGATAACGTGCAGCCGATGCGCGAGGGATCTAACAGGGCGAAAAGTTTTTCTTCATCCTGTAAGTCCGGGCAGGCGGGGTAACCGAAGCTGTAGCGGCACCCTTGAAAATGGCAGGCGAAAATATCGCGCATGGTCGGACCATCTTTATCCGCAATGCCCAATTCCTGGCGCACGCGTTTATGCCACATTTCCGCCAACGCTTCCGCAATCTGTACGCCCATCCCGTGGATGTAGAGATACTCGGTAAAATCGCCCTGCTCAAACAGTTGCTTTTCATACGGGGCCACGGCCGATCCCGCCGTCACGCACTGCAACGCCAGAACGTCCATTTCACCGGATTGCACGGAACGGAAAAAGTCCGAAAGGCACCAGCGTTTGCGCCCCGGTTGCCGGGGAAAATGAAACCGCAGACGCTGCGTTTTTTTATCCTCGGCATAAACAATTAAATCATTTTTTTCCGCCTGAACCCAGAAGTAGCCGTAAACCACCTGCGGGCGCAGCAGATTCATGTCGCGGCATTTCTGCTTGATGCGGTTATAAATCGGGCGAACATGGCTTTCCGTCCACTGACGAAATTCATCGCGCGGCATGGTGCCGCTTTTGAACTGCCATTGGCCGCGGAAAAGTGCCACTTCGTCAATATAGGGAAATACCGCATCCACCGGAATATCCGTTACCACACGGGACCCGTAAAAGGGTAGCGCCGGCACGGCAACATCGGTGCGTATACCGGAGTTGGCATAATCATCGCAGGTAATCTTGGGGACATCGGTTTCCGGCGTCGCCGTGGATTCCCCCGCTTTGGCTCGCAAATCCGCCTGTTGCCTAGATTCACCGGTTGCAACGAGAATCTCGCTGATTTTTCCGGTCGCCACGTGGTCCATGACGCGCAAGCCCTCAAAGGCGTCTTTGCCATAGAACAAGGGGCCTTTGTATATATCGCGCAAATCCTTTTCCACATAACCGCGGGTCAATGCCGCACCGCCAAGAATCACCGGTATATCAATTCCCAAGCGATTAAGTTCCTGCAAATCATCGCGCATCACCAGCGTGGACTTTACCAGCAGGCCGGAAAGACCGATGATCTGGGCGTTATGTTCTTTGGCGGCCTGCACGATATTGGCGATGGGCTGTTTGATGCCCAGGTTGACCACCGTATAGCCATTGTTGGATAAGATAATATCCACCAGATTTTTACCAATGTCGTGCACGTCCCCCTTAACCGTGGCCAGAACCATTCTGCCCCGGCTTTGCCCGTCGCTTTTTGGCATAAAAGGCTGCAAATAAGCCACCGCGGTTTTCATCACTTCAGCACTTTGCAGCACAAACGGCAACTGCATCTGGCCGCTGCCGAACAAGTCGCCTACCACTTTCATGCCGGCCAGCAGATGATCATTGATAATGTCCAGGGGCGCATACTTGGTCATGGCCTGATCAAGATGTTCCGCCAGCTTTTGCTTATCACCGTCAATGATGTGCCGCCGCAGTTGTTCCTCCAGCGGCAGTTGCTCGGTGGCTTGGGCGGTTTTGGCCGGAGCGCCCAAGTTGGTCAGCAACTGCAACGGTTTGTAATCGTCGCGCTGCCGATCATAGATCAGATCCAGTGCCCATTGGTAATGTTCCGGGTCAATTTTATTCTGCGGCAAAATTTTACTGGCGTGAACAATGGCGCTGGTCAGGCCCGCCTTGACGCATTCATTGAAGAACGCACTGTTTAACACCAGTCGCGCATATGGCTTTAACCCGAAGGAAACGTTGGACAGCCCCAGCGTGGTATGGCAGTTGGGCAGTTCCTTACTGATTCGACGGATGCCGTCAATGGTTTCCAGCGCCAGCCGCCGCACTTCCTCCTGCCCGGTAACAATGGGAAATATGAGCGGATCGAAATAAATATCCGTTTCCGGAATGCCGTATTTATTAACCAGCAGATCGTACAGCCTTTTGGCAATTTCAATTTTACGATCGGCGGTTTTGGCCATGGCCTCAATTTTGTCTTCATCAATGGTGCCTGCGACCACGGCGGCCCCATAGCGTTTCAGTAACGCGGCCATGCGGGCGAGCTTTTCTTCGCCATCTTCCAGATTAATGGAATTGACGATGCACTTGCCCGGGGCGGCTTGTAATCCGGCTTCGATGACATCCAACTGTGTCGAGTCGATCATCAAGGGCGCGGTGACTTCCTTGGCAAAGCGCCGGACAATATCGGTCATGTCCGGGACGCCGTTGCGGCCCACATAATCCACGCAGACATCAACAACGTGCGAGCCTTCTTTCACCTGTTCGCGCCCGATGGCGGTCAGGGTGTCCCAATCCGCGGCCAGGAGGCAATCCCGGAATTTTTTGGAACCGTTGGTATTGGTGCGCTCGCCGATGATGAGAATGGAATTATCCTGCCGGGCGTCCACCGCGCTATACAACGATGAAATAGTCGCATGCGCGGCATCCATTTTCCGCCCGTGTGCGCTGCGGACTGCCGGTTTCAATTGTGCCACCGCCGCCGCCACAGCGCGGATATGCTCCGGTGTGGTGCCGCAGCATCCGCCGACAATATTGACACCAAACTGCTGAACAAATTCCACATGGGCCTTGGCAAGTTCCGCCGCTCCAAGCGGGAAATGGGTGCGGCCCTCATGCAGCACAGGCAGGCCGGCATTGGGCTGCACGGATAAATAGCGCGTGCAATTCTGACTCAAGGTTTCCACGTGCGGGCGCATCAGCTCCGGACCGGTGGCGCAGTTCATGCCGATGACATCCACCGGAAGCGCTTCCAGCGTGGTAATCACCGCGTTCATTTCCGTGCCCAGCAACATCGTGCCGACGGTTTCCATGGTTACCTGCACCATGATCGGCACGCGAATGCCCATTTCCTCCATGGCGTCGGTCGCGGCAATCACCGCAACTTTGGCCTGCAGCAGGTCAAAACATGTTTCAATGAGAATCGCATCAACCCCGCCATCGAGCAAGCCGCGAACCTGCTCCAGGTAGGAATCGTGCATGATGTCAAACGTGGTGTTGCCCAGCGTGATGGCTTTGGTGCCCGGACCGATCGATCCGGCGACAAATCGCGGCCGATCCGGCGTGGTGAATTTATCGGCGGCACCGCGGGCCAGCAGCGCCGCTTTGCGGTTAATTTCCCGGCACTGGTCCTGCAACCCAAATTCCGCCAGAACAATTTTACTGGCACCAAACGTATCGGTTTCCACCGTATCAGATCCGGCGGCATAATACGATTCATGGATGGATTGAATTACATCGGGGCGGGAAAGCACCAGCACTTCCGGGCAGTTTTCCAGATTGTTAAAATCGGCCAACGTCAGATTCGCGGCAAATATCTGCGTGCCTAATCCGCCGTCAAATACCATGACCCGGTGTTTTAACACATCCAGAAATGGATGGCTTTCCATCGGTCCGGCCGCACCCTGCTTCAACCCTGAAGTATTCTGGTTTTCTATTTTCTTACTCATATTTTATTACTCAACTGCGTCCGTCGCGTGCCGGGGCGTTAAATCGGTACATTAAATGTGTTATCTAATATTACGCGGGTACGCCGGACGCGCGTTTCCGCCTCTGCCGGTGTATTGCCGGGGCGCGACCCGCGGTCGCGGCTTTGTGGAAGGCTTGGCGGCATGGAAGTCCGTGGTGGCGGGCGAATGTTGCAGCCGTTTTCGTTCCTTTTCCATTTCCTTGCGTTCGAACCATTTTTGCGTCGCCTGTCGCTTCTGATCATGATATTCCGGCGAACTGACCGTGCGCAGCCATTGCAATTCCTTCGGTGATAGCGCTCTAGATTCGCCCGGATTTAATCCGGCGGCTGTAATTTTTTCCGCAATCGCCACGCGGAACATATCCGCAACACGGTATCCGAAACGGGCTAGCACGCGGCGGAATTCCCGGTTTTTTCCTTCCGCAATGGTTACTTCCAAAATCGTCTTGCCGCGCTGCCGCGACAGCACGCGCAAGGCAAAGCCTTCCGCCCGCACGGCCCGCCCGCCATCCGGCGCTCCCAGCCAGATACCCTTACGCACTCTTTCCACCGCTTCGCTTGTTAAGCGGGCATCCACCGTGACAACGTAGGTTTTTTCCACGCCGTAACGTGGATGCGATATGGCATTGGCCAATTCACCGTCATTGGTCATCAGCACCAACCCGCGGGAATCCATATCCAGCCGACCGACGGGAAATAGTCGCGCCGTTATGCCCGGCAGTAATTCATGGACGGTTTTGCGATCCGCTGGATCATTCCGGGTCACCAGCACGCCTTTCGGTTTATAAAGCAGAATGTAAAGCAGCTTTTCCGGCTGCAGCGCTTCAACCAAATCATCGCCCACGGTGATGGTGTCCTTTTCCGGATCAATCAACACCGGCAATTTCACCGGCACATGCCCGTTGACACGCACTTGGCCTTCCAAGATCAGTTGTTCACACTTGCGCCGGGCGGCCACCCCGCAATCAGCCATGAACTTTTGTAAGCGTACTTTCATCGTATTATTTCCAATACATTGTAGGAGGCGAAAACGCACAGGCGGTCCGCGATTAAGGCAGTCGGATTCGCAACAGTGTACACACGCTGACCACACGCAGGCGAATCTGCCGGGCGCTGGCGGGAATTAACAGGGTTTCCCCCGGCGCAAAGGCCAGCGGCGCGGCATCCAGTATTTCCAGCACACCCTGTCCGGAAAGGCACATCCACACTTCAGGTTTTTCATCCATCCAATCTGCGGGGAAGGTCTGACTTCCCTCCGGCACAGTCAGCCGATGTATGGAAAAATAATCACAGGAAACCAGCTCGGTTACAACGGTATCCTCGACGAGATAATTCCGACGCTGGGGTATAGCTGGTGCCGGCGGCGAAAAATCTATGACTTCCAAAGCTTCCTGAATATGCAGGGTACGGGCCTTGCCATCCGGGCCAAGCCGATTCCAATCAAAAACGCGAAAAGTCGTGTCGCTGGGAGTCTGTACTTCCGCAACCAGTACCCCGGCACCCAGGGCATGAACGGTTCCGGATTCCAAAAAGTGACAATCGCCCGCCTGCACCGGTACTGCCAGCAACAGCCGATCCACCGTTCCGGTCTGCAGGGCCGCCGCGAACATGTCACGGGTTACGCCGCGCTTCACCCCCTTATATATCTTCGCACCCGGCGTTGCTTCCAGCACATACCACGCCTCACTTTTAAGTTGTGCCCCGGGGTGCGTTGCGGCATAGGCCTTATCGGGATGTACTTGCACCGATAAATCCGAAGCCGCGTCCAAAAATTTTATCAGCAGTGGGAAATGCGAATGTCCCGCCGCGGCCCGGCCCATGATTTCCGGTCCATATTGTCCGATCACCTCATGCAGAGAGCGTTTAGCCAGTGGCCCGTTGATAATCCGGCTGGATAAACTCCCGTCCGCCGCCGCGCCCGCCGAATCGACTTTCACAGAACCTGCCGGCAGATCGGCCAATTCCCATGCCTCGCCGATACGCGATTTATAAAATTCGTGGGGCACAGGTCGACCCAGATGCTGGCGAATTTTTTGGCCGCCCCAGATGCGTTCCTGAAAAACCGGGGAAAATTTCATGGGGTACATATTCACAGTGGTGTAATCCTTTATTGGTATATTCTGACCGCCGGGCATGTTGGCCGTATGCAATTATAAGCGCCTTCTTCGGCCCCCGCACACACCCATGTTATGTCCCAACCCGGCCCTTCGCCATCATTATCGGCCAAACCGCAGTGAAACTTTGATCCGACTGACACGCATTGAGCCTGAAGA
>JAKATV010000191.1 GCA_021818565.1 Planctomycetota bacterium | reverse complement strand
ACCGAAGCGCGGGCGCAAAAGCGGCAGGTGCGGGTGTTGCGATCGTACAGCGTTTTAAGTGAATTTCTCCGGGCGACTCCGCCGGACATGCTGATTGTGGATATGAATTGCGGGGGCATTAACCCAGTATCCGCCATAACATTGGCCAAAACTTCCAAGCCCAGCTGTAAGATCGTGGCTTATTTATCGCACACTCAGCAGGACTTGGCCCAACAAGCGATGCAGGCCGGCGCTGAGCAGGTGGTGCCGCGCTCGGAATTTGTCGTTCTTCTGCCAACATGGGTGCAAACGTATGCGGACGCTGCCGCGGTTAGCCAGCAGGCGGGAATCGAAAATGTTTCGGAAGCGCGATCCGGCCCCGCCGGCGTTCAACCAAAATCGCTATGACCCGCCCCAGTCATGGAGTTGGCATGTCCTGTGTATTAGGTATTGAAACAACCTGTGATGAAACCGCTTGTGCGGTAGTCGAAGACGGGCGAATTGTGCGATCCAATGTTGTCCGCACGCAAATTGATCTGCATCAGAAATATGGCGGCGTCGTGCCGGAAATTGCGGCCCGCGCGCACATTGAATGGCTCAATGACATTGTGGCCACCGCGATGCAAATTGCCGGTGTTACCGCAGAGGATCTTTCCGGAATTGCGGTAGCCAACTGTCCGGGGCTTGTCGGGTGCCTGCTGGTGGGTGTTTCAGCGGCTAAGGCATTGGCTTTTGCGTGGGATAAGCCGTTGGTTGGGGTGAATCACGTACATGCTCATTTGTACGCCGGTTGTCTGATTCCGCCGCAGGGCCGGGATAATGCATCAGCGGTGTGGCCGGATCCGCCCGCGTTGCCGGCGTTGGGGCTGGTGATTTCCGGCGGACATACCACGCTGTACGAGGTGCAGAGATTTGATTCGCTGCGCCGCCTGGGTTCCACGATTGACGACGCGGTGGGAGAGGCCTTTGATAAAGTTGCCGCAATTCTGCAACTGGGATATCCCGGCGGCCCACTAGTAGAGAATCTGGCTCGTGATGGTCGGGCAAATGAGGTGAAATTTCCTTTGTCTCTTCTGGGAAAGCAATCCCTGGATTTTTCTTTCAGCGGTATAAAAACGGCTGTTTTATATCATGTTAATGGTCAGGGCGGGGCACAGCGCACCAGTGCGGATTTAACGCCGCAGCAGCGGGCGGATACCGCGGCGGCATTTCAGCGTGTGGTGGCAGAGATACTGGAAGTTAAAGTACGCCGGGCGATGGAAGTAATGACTCCGCGATCTTTGATTGTCGGAGGCGGCGTTTCGGCTAATGCGTGCATTCGGGGTTGTTTACAGCGTGTGGCGGATGCGGCGAAAATTCCCTTATATCTGCCCCCCATGGCGTATTGTACAGATAATGCCGCCATGATTGCGGGGTTGGGTTCGCAGCTTTTAGAATCCGGGGGGCGCGCGGATTTGGACTTATCAGCGATCGCTACGGCGTGAGACCGCGATTAGTTTATGGGTTACAGGTTATAGGGGAGGTTGCGAGATGGTAGATTGCGGGGGCCAAGGGTCGGAGTTGGGTGGGAAATATTTTTTCAATATTAAGCTTGTATTAGCCGATCAAAAATGTTATGAAGAAGTTGTGATTTCGACTTCTCTTTTTTTGGGAGGTTACCATGCCGCATCGGCGCACCAGTGGTTCTAAAGTTCGTTCCCATAAATTCGGTTTTAATAAGGCAAGTTTTCAGCAGCGGAAAGTCGCGCGGCTTGAAGGGCGTCGGGCGCTATCGAGCCTTCCGCGAGAAGAATAAATTGTCATGTTGCGATATAATGCCGCCTGATTTTGCAGCATTCCTCTGATGAGGAGTGCTCTACCAAGGAGGCATTGTATATGGCGGCACCGGTTCGCAGCAGCAATGACACGCATCTACCCCGCAGCACCATATTGGTGGTGGATGATAATCCGCCGAATGTTGAGCTGATCCAGGCCTATTTGGAATCCATGGACTGCACAACGGAGGTAGCGGTGGACGGCGTGGATGCTTTGGCCAAGGTGCCCAAGGTCATGCCGGATTTAATTATTCTTGATGTGATGATGCCGCGCATGAGTGGATTTGAAGTTTGCCGGAAACTCAAATCCGATGCCCGCTTCCGTGATATACCCATTCTGATGATTACCGCGCTGAACGAATTAGGGGATATTGAGCGCGGCGTGGAAAGTGGGACCGATGATTTTCTTACCAAGCCAGTCAACAAGCTGGAGTTGCTCACGCGGGTGAAGAGTCTTTTGCGGGTGCGGCATCTGAAGGGGCAACTGGAGAGAACCTTGGCGTATTTACATGAAATTGAGGCCAATGAGCCGCGGCGGCCTCAAGGATAGAATGCACTTGCCGGTGCAGCCGTCATCATTTTAATGGTGATGTCGCACCGCATCGGGCGGGCGGCGAAATCGACGGCATAAGTGCCGGCGCTATAGAGAATTCCTGGCCATGGAAACGCGCCTCGCAGAGGCCCTCCCGGATTTATTGCCACGCCGGCGGGCGGTGAATTCAGTTCGACGTTTGACTGTATTGCGAGTTCTAGGCTATAAAACACGGCGCGGGTGCGGTATATCCGTCGAAGAGCGTTGGATCAGGCGGAACAAATAGTACTCCGGTTTAAGTAAGCGAGAAGTAGATGCTACGTTTTCAGGTTTTCCGAGATGGCCAGGCACCCACAGAGCTTGATTTAGGCTCGGCTTACCTTGTTGGCTCCGATAGTGTGCCGATCCGCGGTGAATTGGCATACGTGGATGGTGAGATTCGGTGTCGTAAGCGGCCTGCGGGGCCGGCGGCGCTGACCTTAATGTGGGATGTGCGGAATTTTGGGACCATCATGCTGGAGACCGTACGCCTGCCGGAACGCAGTCAGCCGTATGTGCTTAATGTTGAATTGGCCCGTAATCGAATGATGCGGCTTTTGCAAAAACGGGAAGATTGGGGGCTTTTGGATATTCCGGAAGCCCAAGCGGTAAATCAGAAATTTAATGAAGCCCGTGATTTGCTCATTGAAGCCATGGAGAATCTGGAAAATCCGGCCTTGGCCTCTAAATTTGCGGATAAGTGCCTGGCGATCGCGGTTCCCGCTTCGGAACAGACGGCTCTGGTTCATGCGGAGTTGCTGTTGCAGCGCCGCATCAGCACGCGAGCCTTTCCAAAAAATGTTTTTGGCCTTGCGACCGCGCCGGAGCGCGCGGATGATGCGTACCGCCGAAAATTGGTTGCTGCGGGTGAATTTGTGTATCTCCCCATGACTTGGAAATTCATGGAACCCCAGGAGCAAACCTTCAACGCAGCGCCCATGGATAACTGGGTTGAATATCTGCGGCAGGCCAAACTGCCCATTGTGGCCGGCCCGCTGGTGCATTTTTCCGAAGCGGCAATTCCTGATTGGCTTTATATCTGGGAGCACGATTACGAAACCGTGCGGGGCTTGCTTTACGAACACATTGAACGCGTGGTTCAGCGTTACGGCTCAAACGTGGTGCTATGGAATGTGCTAAGCGGATTGCATGTCAATTCGCATTTTTCCTTTACCTTTGACCAACTCATGGACCTTACGCGTATGGCCATTACGCTTATTAAAAAGTTGATACCCAACGCCCAAACCATGATTGAGATCACACAGCCATGGGGCGAATATTATGCCAAAAATCAGCGCAGCATTCCGCCGATGATTTACGCCGAAATGGCGGTGCAAAGCGGCATCCCGTTTGATATTTTCGGGGTGCAGGTGTGTTTTGGCGCTCCGCGTGACGGCGGTTGGCAACGGGATTTGTTTCAAGTCAGTGCGATGCTGGATCGGTTTGCGGCTTTGGGCAAACCCGTTGTTATAAGCCGCATGGGGGTTCCGAGCATTCAAACCGACAAGAACGCAGCTGCGGGTTTGTGGCGCAAGCCGTGGAATGATCAATTGCAAAGCAAATGGCTTGAAGCATTATCCAATATTGTGCTTTCCAAGCCCTTTGTAGAAGCCATGACTTGGGCAGATGTTGTTGATTCGGAAACCGGAGCCATGCCTGGCTGCGGTCTGCTTACTGCGGATTTATCAGCCAAACCGTCCATGCAGACTTGGCTGGCCATGCGCCGGGCTGTTTTGGCGGTACGCCAAGGGGCACAGAAAACACCGGCCGCCGGGGCCGCCGCGGCCAATAAGGTTGTCCCGGGAACCACTGCGTAGCGTGCGTATCAAGGCGGAAGGGTGGAAGGATGGAAGGATAACGTTTCGAACGCAAGCCTCCGGCTTATGCGGTACGCGTAGGGGTGGATGATGAGAACAAATAATGCTGGTTCCCCGAAACAAGTCAGCGATACGCGAGACACAAAGACTTGGGATGATGCATCGGTGTGCAAGGGGGTTGTTTGCGGCGAATGTTCCAACAGTTCTCCAGTTGCCGCCGATGAAAAATCGCCACCGGCGTTATTTTTTATAGCCATCGCGATAGCCTTTGTGCTTATATCAATGGGTTACAGCCTCACAGTGCGCGTTGCAAACAATCAATATTCGCCGACGTTTGCCAACCGGATTACACAAACCACGATTGATCCGAACACGGCAAATTGGGCCTCGCTGGTTCGAATTCCGGGCATCGGGCCGGCACGTGCTGAAAAACTCCTGGCATGGCGTAAGACGCATGTATCCAAAGCAATGCCCGTTGTGTTTAAGAATTTAGAAGATCTGCGGCATATTCCTTCATTTGGCCCGAAAACCGTTGCCGGCATCGCTGAATATCTCCGGTTTCCAAGGCAACGATCAGTTGGCGGGCACATCGGGTCTGGCCGTTCTACCCAAGCTGCAATTCCAACGCCTTAACCAGCGTGTCCCGCGCGCTGTGCAGGGGGCCGGGCAGGCGGCAGCCGGCGGCTCTCGCATGACCGCCACCTCCAAATTTCCGGCACACCTCGTTGACATCCACGGTGTGTTTGCTGCGCAGGCTGGCGCGGATTTTGCCTTCCGGGGTTTCACTTAAAAATACCGAGCACACCACGCTGCCGACCATCATGGGAATATCGATAAGTCCCTCGGTTTCCCAAGTTTCGGCTTGGGCTTGGGCAATGTCCTGATTGGATAATTCCATCGCCGCAATCCGATCCTGGGCGTAAAAGTTTATCCGACCTACCGCGTGGCTTAGCAGCACTAGTTTGGATTTTCTTTCGCTTTGCATCAGCCGGCCCCACAACTCGGATGGTGAAGCGCCGGCGGCCAATAATTTGGCGGCGATTTCATGGGTGCGCGGTGTTACGCTGTCAAAGCGAAACCATCCGGTATCGCCCACCAACCCCGCCAATAAAGCGGTTGCCATAGGTTTGCTTAGCGCCACGCCCAGCAACTCGCCCAGATGCGCGACGATCTCCACGCACGCCGCGGCAGAGGTGTCCCGGTAAATCAGATCATGGTTTAAATCACCGGAAATGTGATGATCGAGAATCAGTGCTTTAGAAGCGCACGACTCCAGGAAAGCACTCGCCGGCTCCAATTGCTGCCGGGCGGAGGTATCCACCACCAGGATGCGATCCGCGGAAATGCCGGATGCTTTCTCAGGCGTATACTCCGTGCATGACTGGGGCAGCATGTTGAGGAGAAATTGCAACGGTTGTGGGATCGGCGGAAGACACATCACAGAAACTTGTTTCCCCATCGCTGCAAGCATCAGCGCGGCACCAACCTGGGAACCAATGGCATCCGGGTCGGGGCGGGCGTGGGTGAAAATTGCCACGCTTTTGGCACGCTGCACGGCATCGGCAATTGCGGTAAGTTCATTTTCGGGCATTATCTTCCTTTCGATAGCTTTCACGGCAAGGTATCTAATTTGCCGCGTCGGCCAAGTTGCTTTGATCGGGCACACTGGTTTCCCCGCGTGTCTCGCTTGACGGGCTTACGTGCGCCAAACTATTTGTTGCGGCGTGGCGTACCTGATCAACATCGCGCTGAATTTGTGCCTTAAGTGCTTCAACGCCCGAGAACTTATATTGGTCCCGGAGCCAGTGGGTAAATCGCACTTCCACCCGTTGATCATAAACTGAACCGGAAAAATCAAGCACAAATGCTTCAACGGTTAGCGCTGTGCCGTTAAATGTGGG
>JAKATV010000321.1 GCA_021818565.1 Planctomycetota bacterium | reverse complement strand
TTCCGGGCCGATGTTCCCACCCAGCGCGGACGTAAACCGACGGGTCATGCGCATGAGTTCTGTTGGCGAAAGTTGCCGAGGATCCACTTTAATTCCCCCCTTGGCCCCGCCGAAAGGCAGCCGCATGACCGCACATTTCATGGTCATCCAGACCGACAAAGCCTTGACATCATCCAGGCTCACATCCGGATGATAACGTATACCGCCCTTATACGGCCCCAGGATGTTGTTATGCTGGATGCGATAGCCCTTAAACAGGCGATAATGCCCATCGTCCATCATCACCGGGAAATGAACCATCAATTCATTTTTCGGTTGCGATACGATAGCTTTGACAAAATCAGGGGCTTGAATAACTCCGCAAGCACTGTTAACCGACTCCACAGCCATGGCAAAAAGCGAATTGGGATCCGTAGGCTCCATGGGTTGAGCGTGCGGCAACGGCGTTGAAATGTTCTGTATGGGCATAGCTTGTCTCCGTCGAGTCAGGGCACCTTTTTTCGGCGAAGCGGCATCATACCCGTGAAGGGTAAGGTGTGGCTACCAGGTTACAGGGGGCGCTAGGAGTCAGGAGTAAGGAGTTAGAAGTTAGAAGGCTTTGGAATCGCTGGTGTGGCTGAATGCGAGATGCTAAATTCCAGGTTCCAGGTTCCATCTCCCACGCTCTCAAGCGGATCAGTATTCTGCCTTTTTGACAACTGGATGATTGAAACGCTTGTACTGCCCCTGCCAGCGCGGCAGAAAAGTGGTGGAAATGTCCTAAGCCATTCAACGAATAAAAATAGTTAAGTTGTTGTAATAAGCGGGTTTATGACTTTATCATCCACCCAGGTGCGGTGCTGGCATAGAAGTTGCATGGTCGGTTGGTTGTCGCCCGCAGTGCGGGTCGGTATTGATTAGCGGCAACTGCGGTCGGATATCGGCGCAGTGCCCCATACGTGGTAGCGGTAGCATTCCGCGATATTTTTCGAAGGAGTCTTTCATGGCAGTTAAGCAGATCTCGTTTGATGAATCAGCGCGTAAAAGTTTACTTGAGGGCGTAACCAAACTGGCTTCGGCCGTTAAAAGCACGCTGGGGCCGCGGGGCCGTAACGCAGTGCTGGATAAGGGGTGGGGCGCGCCGACTGTAACGAAAGACGGCGTGTCGGTAGCGGAAGAAATTGAGCTGGGCAATAAATTTGAAAATGTCGGCGCGCAGTTGGTAAAAGAAGCCGCCACCAAAACCAGTGACATCGCCGGTGACGGCACCACCACTGCCACGGTGCTGGCCGAAGCAATCTTTAAGGAAGGGTACCGTAACTTGGCCGCCGGTGCCGATGCCATGGCTCTGGCGCGCGGCATTAACAAAGCGGTTGAAGCAGTCATTGAAAACCTCAAAAAACTTTCCAAGCCCCTGAACGTGGCGGATAAAAATGAAATCGCGGATGTAGCCGCCGTCAGCGCGAACAATGATAAAGAAATCGGCAACATAATGGCCGATGCGTTTCAGCGCGTGGGTAAAGACGGCGTCATAACTGTTGAAGAGGGGAAATCGCTGGAAACCTACGTGGATGTCGTGGAAGGCATGCAGTTTGATCGCGGTTATATTTCCCCGAATTTCATCACCAATCAGGATGACATGACGGTCGTGCTTGAAAAGCCCTACATTCTGATTTTTGAAGACAAAATTTCCAGCGCCACCAAGCTGGTTCCCATTCTGGAAAAAATTCAGGCGGCCAAACGCCCATTACTGATTATCGCCGAAGACATCGAAAGCGAAGCCCTGGCCACGCTGGTGGTCAACAAATTGCGGGGGATTTTGAATGTCGCCGCGGTTAAAGCTCCGGGTTACGGAGATCGCCGTAAGGCCATGCTGGAAGACATCGCGGTACTTACCGGCGGTCGGTGCATTATGAAGGACCTGGGCATAGAGCTTGATAAAGTGACTGTGCAGGACCTGGGGCAGGCTCGTAAGGTGGAAATTGATAACGACAATACCACCATCATTGAAGGCGTGGGCAAGACTGAAGCGATCAAGGGGCGTATTGAGCAAATTCGCCGCGAAATCAGCACCACCACCTCAGATTATGACCGTGAAAAACTCCAGGAACGTCTGGCCAAGCTGGCCGGTGGTGTGGCGCAAATCAACGTGGGTGCCGCGACTGAATCTGAAATGAAGGAAAAGAAAGCACGCGTGGAAGACGCGCTTCATGCCACACGGGCGGCGGTTGAAGAAGGCGTGTTGCCGGGCGGCGGAACCGCTTTGATTCGCAGCCTTTCCGTGTTGGATGGCATTAAGACCAACACGGATGATGAAGCCACCGGCGTGGCGATTGTCCGCCGGGCGTTGCAGGAGCCAACACGCTGCATTTCGCATAATTCCGGCGAAGATGGCGCAGTGGTGATCAAAAAGGTGTTGGCCGGCAAGGGTAACTTCGGCTTTAACGCATTAACGCTGGATTATGAACCGGACATGATCAAAGCCGGCATTATCACGCCGACCAAAGTTGAACGTAGTGCGCTGCAGAACGCGGCCAGTGTGGCGTCGCTGCTGCTTACTACCGATGCCATTATCGTTGAAAAGCCCAAGGCTAAAGACGCCGGCGGCCCTCCAGGTGGCATGGGCGGCGGCGGTATGGGTGGAATGGGAGGCATGGGTGGAATGGGCGGTATGGGAGGCATGGGCGGGATGGGTGGCATGGGTGGAATGGACATGATGTAATCCGGGTGTGTGGCCCGGATGCGCAAGGTCTGAAACAATGCGGCGTTAAGCCGCCGAAGATAAATAACCAATGAACAGGAGAAAACAAACATGAAGCTTAGTCCCTTGGATGATCGACTTGTCATTAAACCTGCGGAAGCGGAAACCAAAACAGCCACCGGCATTGTTTTGCCAGAGACAGCTAAAGAAAAGCCCACACGCGGCAAGGTGCTTCACACCGGACCGGGGCGAATGCTGGACAGCGGAGCGCGTGCCAAGATGTGTGTGAATGTTGGCGACGAAGTTTACTACGGCAAGTACGCCGGCACGGAAATCAAAATCAATGACGAGGCCTTCGTGATTGTCCGCGAAAGCGACCTGTTGGGCGTTGTTGAGAAATAATGTAACCGGTGTGCGTCAGGTCGGGCAGCCAACCTATGCCCGGCGGATGCTGGCGTTGAATATACAGAAGTAAAATTTACTAGAGGTGCATAACCATGGCAGCTAAACAATTAATGTTCGATCAGACGGCGCGTCAGAAGGTTCAAGAAGGCCTTTCCAAACTCGCCCGTGCCGTAAAAGTCACGCTCGGGCCTTCCGGCCGTAATGTGGTCATTTCCAAAAGTTGGGGCTCGCCCCAGGTGACCCGTGACGGCGTCACGGTGGCCAAGGAAGTTGAACTTCCGGAACCCTTTGAAAATATGGGTGCCAAGCTGGTTAACGAAGTGGCCAGTAAGACCAACGATATTGCCGGTGACGGCACCACAACCGCCACCGTACTGGCGGAAGCCATTTACTCATCTGGCCTGCGGCATGTTACCACGGGCATGAATCCTGTGGTCGTCAAGCGCGGGATTGATAAGGCCGTGGAAGCCGCAACTGAAGCCATAAAAGCCTCCGCCCGCAAGGTGAGCGGCAAAGATGATCTGCGCAAGGTTGCGACCATCTCAGCCAATTCAGATGTGGCCATCGGCAACCTGATAGCCGATGCTCTGGATCGCGTGGGGAAAGATGGCGTGGTAACCATTGAAGAGGGCAAAAGCACGGAAACCACCATGGATGTGGTGGAAGGCATGGCCTTTGATAAAGGATATTTATCTCCTTATTTCATGACCAATCCCGGCACGCTGGAGTGTGTTCTGGAAGATGCATACATTGTGCTGTTTGAAAAGAAAATCAGCACCATCAGCGAAATTCTTCCGCTGTTAAACAAAATTGTCACCGCGGCCAAGCCGCTGCTGATTATCGCCGAAGATGTGGAAGCTGAGGCCCTGGCCACGCTGGTGGTCAACCGTCTGCGAAGCATCCTGCAGGTTTGTGCGGTCAAGGCACCGGGCTTCGGTGATCGCCGCAAGGCCATTATGGGTGATCTGGCGGTTGTGACCGGCGGCAAATTTATCAGTGAAGATTTGGGTGCCAAACTCGATTCTCTGGAATTATCTGATCTGGGCCGCGCCAAACGCGTCGTGATTGATAAAGACAACACGACAATTATCGAAGGTGCCGGCAAGAAAAAAGATATTGAATCACGGGTATCGCAAATTCGGCTGCAGATTGAAAAAACCACCAGCGATTATGACCGTGAAAAACTCCAGGAACGCCTGGCGAAACTCACCGGTGGCGTGGCGGTATTGCGTGTCGGCGGTGCCACGGAAACGGCCATGAAGGAGGCTAAATTCCGCGTGGAAGATGCCCTTCATGCCACACGGGCCGCAGCCGAGGAAGGCATCGTGGCCGGTGGCGGTGTGGCGTTTCTGCGGGCTATGTCAGCCGTGGAAGCCGCGAAGTCCAAGGCACGCGGTGATGAAAAAGTCGGCTTTGATATCATCCTGTCGGCGTTACGTGCGCCGACGATTCAGATTTGCGAGAATGCCGGCGAAGACGGCACCGTGGTCGTGGACGGCATTCTTGAAAAAGAAGGTGCCTATGGCTACAACGCCGCTTCGGGTGAATATGGTGACATGTTCAAACTCGGAATTGTGGACCCCGCCAAGGTGGCACGCACCGCCCTGCAAAATGCGGCATCCGTTGCCGGGCTTTTGCTGACCACCGATGTGCTGGTCACGGAAGTTAAGGACGAAAAGGAAAGCATCGCCGGATCTGTGCGATAAACCTTCCTGTGCGTGGTCAGCCGCGGCAGAAGCGGTATAATCGCATAGCATAATAAAATTGGAGCCCAGAGATCGCCACGGTCTTTGGGCTTCAATTTGTAACGCCCGGAGCGAAATCCATACAATGGCCACAAAACGTGATTACTATGAAATTCTGGAAGTGCAGCGCACAGCTTCGGTCGAGGAGGTCAAGAAAGCCTACCGCAAGGCCGCGTTGAAATTTCATCCGGATAAAAATCCGGGTGATAAAGAAGCGGAAATCCGCTTCAAGGAATGTTCCGAAGCCTACGAAGTATTATCCGATTCTGAAAAGCGCTCACGTTATGACCAGTACGGCCATGATGGTTTGCGCGGCTCGGCGGTGCATGATTACCAGAACATGCAGTATGACGATATATTCTCCATGTTCAATGATATATTCAGCGGCGTGGGCGGCGGAAGAGCATCGCAGGCCCGGCGGCCCAACCGCGGATATGATCTTGAAACGTTGACGGAAATCACGCTTCAGGATGTCGCCCGCGGGTGTGAACGTGAGGTGGAATTCACCCGGCAGGATTTGTGCAAAACGTGTGAGGGCACCGGTGCCAAGGTGGGGACGAAGCGTAAGATTTGTTCCACCTGCGGAGGGCGCGGGCAAGTGGTGCAGCGCGGTTTTGGCGGAATGTTTCAGATGGTGGGCACGTGTCCGGCGTGTATGGGGCAAGGCTCCACGGTGGATAAGCCCTGCCCGGATTGTGACGGCAGCGGGCGATCTCCGCTGAATCGGAAAATCGTGGTAAAAATTCCCGCCGGCATCCATGATGGGCAGGCCGTGCGCGTGCGGGGTGAAGGTGAACCCGGAGAGGGCGGAAATAATCGCGGTGATCTGCACGTGTATGTGAAGGTCAAGGAACACCCATTTTTTCAGCGTCAGGAGGATCACCTGCTGATGGAAGTGCCCATCAGCATGGCGCAGGCGGCCCTGGGGGCGGATGTGGAAATTCCCACGCTTTTTGGAAAATCATCCCTGCATGTGGCACCGGGCACGCAGCCTGGGCAGGTGCTGAAGGTCAAAGGGCTGGGCCTGCCGGATTTGCGCGGTGGTCGCACCGGCGATCTCATTGCGGCGATTACCGTGGAAGTACCGCGAAAATTAAATAAAAAGCAGGAGCAGTTGCTGCGCGAGTTTGCCGCCACGGAGGAACGCGGCGTCCTGCCGGCGCAGACAAGTTTTTTTGAAAAACTAAAAGAGTATCTGGTGGGGACGCAGGAACCCAACGAAGCTCCAACCGACAAAAAATAATTCCTGATGAATATCGGCACGTATATAATTCAGAGG
>JAKATV010000266.1 GCA_021818565.1 Planctomycetota bacterium | reverse complement strand
AGACCGGCGGGGCGGAGCAGGCACAGCACCAGTATCTTGCGGCCATTTTGCAGGTATCTCTGGCCAAGGAAAAGGTGGCGCTGGTCAATGTGGATTTCCACATTACCAATGACCAGGGTTTTGTCAGTGTCCGGCATATGACGGCGTTAAAATCGCAAAAAGCCGCGATTGTTAAGCAAATTAACCAGATTATCGAGCAGTTAAAGAAGCTGAAAGGTTAGTTTAGCTCTGCGGGGCGTTGGAATCTGGAATTTGGAACCTCGCATCATGTGAAACGATTCGCCATTCCTTTCCCTTTCTAATACTAACTTTTACCTAACTTTTTGCCCGCGACTTCCGGGGGTTGCTATTTGGGGGGGATTTGGTGCATAATGCATTCGGCGGAGGCTGGTCCGAGGTTGAAAAGGACTGGCTTCTATGTTTCAGGGTTATGAGATTGGCGGGCTTTTCGACGAAATGTTCGAGAAGCCCGATTGTCCAAGGCCGCACTACGACGCACTGTATTCCCGGGTCCATGACCTGGGAATGACGGCTTTGCAGCACCGTAGCCGCATGGCGGATATATGTTTTCGCAATCAAGGTATCACCTTTACGGTGTATAAAGATACCTTGGGCGTGGAAAAAATATTCCCGTTTGATTTAATTCCCCGCATTATCCCCGACCGGGAATGGGCCCACTTAGAACGCGGGCTTATCCAACGCATCACCGCTTTAAACCTCTTCTGCCACGATATTTACCACAAGCAGGATATTCTGCGCGAAAAGATCATTGACGCCGAATTAATTTACGGTGCCAAAATGTTCCGCCGCGAAATGATTGGTGTGAATATTCCGCGAGATATTTACATCACGATCTGCGGGACGGATTTAATCCGCGATGCCCAGGGAAATTATCTGGTATTGGAAGATAACTGTCGCACGCCCAGCGGTGTGAGTTACGTGCTGGAAAACCGGGCAATTATGAAGCGGGTGTTCCCGGCGTTGTTTCAAACGGCGCGCGTCCGCCCGATTGAAGATTACCCGCATAATTTACTGCGGTGTCTAAAACACCTGGCCCCGCCGGAAGTGGATGATCCCTGCATTGTTGTGCTCACGCCCGGTGTATTTAATTCCGCGTATTTTGAGCACAGCTTTCTGGCGCGGCAGATGGGGGTGGAACTGGTGGAGGGCCGAGATCTGCTGGTGGAAGACAATTACATTTACATGCGCACCACCGCGGGCCTGCGGCGCGTGGATGTTATCTACCGCAGGGTGGATGATGATTTTCTTGATCCACTGTGCTTCCGGCCGGATTCCATGCTGGGCGTGGCGGGGCTGATGAATGTCTACCGCCTGGGGCATGTCGCCCTGGCAAATTCGGTTGGAACGGGTGTCGCTGATGACAAAGCTATCTATCCATTTGTGTCGGATATGATTCGGTTTTATCTGGCGGAAGAGCCGATACTGCCAAGCGTGCCCACCTATATTTGCAGTCGTCCGGATGATCGCAAATATGTGCTGGAGCATCTGGATCAACTGGTGGTCAAAGCGACCAATGAGGCCGGCGGGTATGGCATGTTAATGGGCCATCAGGCCACTCCGGAGGAGCGCGACGAGTTTGCGTGCAAGATTCGCGATAACCCGAGAAATTTTATTGCTCAGCCGGTGGTGCAGTTAAGCCAGCAGCCCAGTTTGGTGGATGGGGCGCTGCGGGGCCGGCGGATTGATCTTCGCCCATACATTCTCTATGGGGAAAAAATCGCCGTCATGCCCGGTGGGCTGACGCGCGTGGCATTGCGCGAAGGTTCACTGGTGGTGAACAGTTCGCAGGGTGGTGGCAGCAAAGATACCTGGGTTCTTGAATCGGAGCATAAACGATGAGTCGCGCGGCATTACTAACTTCTTCGGAGTCGGCTAAACGTTTACCGCGAGCCCTTCTGGCCCGGGTAGCGGACGCCAGTTATTGGATGAGCCGGTACATTGAACGCGCTGAACATATTGCGCGCATACTGATGGTCAGTGTGGATTCATTAACCGGAGCCGAGGAGATGGATCCCGATCTTTCGCATCAGGCCGTGGTGGATGTGCTGAAAATTACATGGCAGGAACATATGTTGCCGGAACTTGTAAAGCCGGAACATACGCCCCTTCAGGCATTGATGGAGGTGGCAAAATATATGGCTCTGGATGCGTCCAACCCCATCAGCCTGATGAGCTGCCTGACCAAAGCGCGGGAGAACGCCCGATCCATCCGCGAAAGTATTTCCAATGAAATGTGGGAACAGCTAAATACGCTGTACTGGTCGCTGAAAGCGGATGACGCGGTGGCGCGTTTTGATGATTCGCCGCAGGAATTCTTCCGACAGATGCTCATAGGTTCTCTACTGTTGCAGGGGTTGGCGGATCAAACCATTGACCATGGACAAGCGTGGTTGTTTATTCAGCTTGCTAAATATCTCGAGCGGGCGGATATGACCTGCCGAATCCTGCTGGCCAAGTATCAGACCTTGCAACGTCTGGATGCTGTGGCCTCACTGGATTCGGCGGCGCGGGTGATTCAATGGATGGCGATTTTGCGATCCTGCTGTTCTATTGAAGCATTTCGCCGCGCCAATGTCGGTGAAATTGATCCGGGGCTGGTAGCGGGATTTATTCTTTTTGAGCCAACCTTCCCGCGCAGTGTTCATTTCTGTGTTCAGCATGCCCTGGAAGCGGTGGATCGGATTCGTTCCGTTCTGGCGGCGGACGCCGGACGCGACGCGCAACGCCGACTGGGACGCTTATTTGCGGAGCTGCAATATTCCCGAGCAGCCACTACGCAGGACAAAGGGTTGCTGGCGTTTCTGGAACAGATACGCAACTCCGCGGCCGATGCTTCCATTGCGGTACAGGAACAATGGCTGATGCGCACCGGTGAGGAGGCGTCACGTTTGGAACTGGTGATGGGATAATCGATGGGTTTCCCCGGCCGGCGGGTCGCTGACATTACAACAGCGACTGGGATGCCGTGGAAGTGGTGTTTTGGAGTTTTATTGCATGCTCGTTCAGGTTACGCATATTACCGAACTGGATTATTCCGCGTTGATCAGTGAAACTGTCATGGAATTGCGCATGGCCCCGCGGCAGGAAAGATTGCAGCATCGTTTGTCATTTGTTCTGGGCATCGGCCCGGCTTCGGAAGTCCACAGCTACTTTGACTGGCTGGGCAATACCGTTCATACTTTTGCGATTAACCAACTGCACCGGAGTGTTAAAATTTCGGCGGTCAGTGTGGTGCAAACCTATGACCGTGCCCGACAGCCGATGCAGCCTGCGGATATGTGGCCGCCCAGTGTGCCCACGGATCACAGTCTTTTTGATATGTTGCGACTCGACGCGCCGGTGATGGATTGTCCGGCGTTAACAGAACTTGCCCAGCAGATTAAACCCAGCGGCCGGGAATCGCTGGCGCGTGTGGCCTTGAATATCATGGATAAAATCCATGCGGAATTTGTGTATGAAAAAGGCATCACGAGTGCTTCAAGCACCATTGCGGAAGTGTTGGAGCACCGGCGCGGCGTTTGCCAGGATTTTACCCATTTGATGATCGGCCTGGCGCGAAAGCTGCACATCCCGGCGCGGTATGTCAGCGGTTTTATCCACGCCGGAAATCAACAATTTCGGGGTGCCGCGGAAACGCATGCCTGGTGTGAACTTTATTTTCCCAGCAGCGGCTGGATGGGCTACGACCCGACCAACAACTGTGAAGTAAAAGAGAACTTTGTGAAAATGGCCGTGGGGCGGCATTATATGGATGTCCCACCGCATAAAGGGGTTTACCGCGGCAACGCAACGGAAACCATGAAAGTTGAGGTGCATACGATGGATTTACCCGAGATTTCCGGCAACCTTGTGGGCGAAAAAACTTCGTCGTTGAACGTTCCGATTTTCGGCAGCACGGGCCGTGGGGGCGTTGTGCCATGGATTCTGGAAGAGCAGGTTCAACAACAGCAACAACAACAGCAATAGCCGGATCAGCACGGACCTGCTGCCACAACAGAACATTACGATCCAACAATGTTGATAAGCGGCAGGCGAAAATGTTAATCATTAAAGTCGTCTCGGAGTTTCAAACGTATGGCCATACTTGTCGCCCTGAATCATGTCACACATTATCGCTATGATCGACCGGTTACGTTATCGCCGCAAGTGGTGCGTTTGCGCCCGGCCCCGCACACGCGCACGCCGATTCGCAGTTATTCGCTGCGCGTGTTGCCGGCAAAACATTTTGTCAATTGGCAGCAGGACCCGTATGCCAACTATCAGGCGCGGCTGGTATTTTCTGAACTTACCCGCGAATTCCGTGTGGAAGTGGACCTGGTCGCGGAAATGACCGTGATCAATCCCTTTGATTTTTTCCTTGAACCCGATGCGGAAATGTATCCCTTCACCTATGACCCGACTGTGCAACGCGAGTTGATGCCCTACCTGGAAACTACAGAGCCTGGGCCGTTGCTGAAAGACCTGTTGAAATCCTGCCAACGCAAAGATTTACGGACCCAGGACTTTCTGGTGGAAATGAATAAAAAAATCAATCACCTGCTTAAATATCTCATCCGATTGGAACCCGGCGTACAAAGCGTGGAGGAGACGCTGGCGCTGCGGACCGGATCATGCCGAGATTTCGCCTGGTTGCTGGTGAATCTATTTCGACATTGCGGCCTGGCAGCCCGCTTTGTTTCCGGATATCTGATCCAATTAACGGCCGATGTTAAATCACTGGATGGACCCTCCGGTACGGAAACAGATTTCACCGATCTGCATGCGTGGGTGGAAGTATTTCTCCCGGGCGCAGGATGGGTCGGCCTGGATGCCACCAGCGGCTTATTTACCGGTGAAGGGCATATTCCGCTGGCTTGCACGGCCGATCCATCATCGGCAGCGCCGATTTCCGGAGCGGTGGATGAATGTGAGGCAGAGTTTGAATTCAGTATGTCCGTGCGGCGCGTGCGGGAAGATCCGCGCGTGACCAAACCGTATACGGAAGAACAATGGAAAGGTATCGAATCAATGGGGCATGCCGTGGACGCTTTCCTGGAAAAACACGATGTGCGTTTGACCATGGGCGGAGAGCCGACGTTTGTGGGTATTGATCAGGTCGATGCGCCGGAATGGAACACCACGGCGCAGGGGACGCACAAACGCCAGTTGGCCGGGGAATTAATCAAGCGGCTGCATCGCAGGTTTGGTCAGGGCGGCCTGTTGCACTATGGCATAGGCAAGTGGTATCCGGGGGAATCGCTGCCACGATGGGCGTTGGCCTGTTACTGGCGTAAAGATGGCCGGCCGATATGGAATGATCCGAAGCTGATTGCCGATGTTGTCGATCAACATCATCACACAGAGCTTACCGCGCAAAGCTTTTTGCGGCATCTGACGAATCGACTGCAAGGTGATGTCACTATTTCCCATGCCTTGGCGGGTTATGAGGATGTCTGGTATTACCTGTGGAAAGAAAGACGCTTGCCGGTCAATGTTGATCCACTTAACAATAATCTCAAAAATCCCGAAGATCGCTTGCGCTTGGCAAAAATATTTGAACAGGGTCTGGATAAGATCGTTGGTTACGCTCTCCCGCTGCGGCCTATCGGTGCTCCGGGGGAGGGAATCTGGCAGACCGGCACCTGGTTCCTGCGGACGCAGCGGCTTTATTTAATTCCCGGTGATTCCCCCATGGGATTGCGGCTTGCGTTGGATTCGCTTCCCTGGGTTGCCGAGAGCCAGTATCCGCAGATTTATCCGCGCGATCCCATGCAGGATTTGCCTGAATTACCCGATGTGCATGATGGTCAGCAATATCGACGTGGAGCGCCGGAACCGGAACATCAGGTGAATTTGCGTGAACAGCGATGGAATTATGCCGAAGAGGGTCGTTCCTTAGCCTTGGCGCAATACCGTGCGCGCTTATCAGAAAATCCGTCCCGGGAACCGGAACTCGGGCAGTCGGCACCGTATGTGGTGCGCACGGCCATTTGTGTGGAGCCGCGAAATGGCACGCTTCATGTGTTCATGCCGCCTATGCGCTATATTGAGGATTATCTCGAACTGCTGGCGCGAATCGAAGAAACAGCGGCGGAACTCAAAACCCCCGTGATTATCG
>JAKATV010000160.1 GCA_021818565.1 Planctomycetota bacterium | reverse complement strand
TACCCCGTTAAACGTGGGGTGGCTGAGCATGGAAATAACATGTGCGATCATGGGAGGATTTTAGTTCAAGTGTGCCAACAAAAGCAATTTACGCATAAAGCCGCTGATTTGCGTTCATGATAAAAAGTTTTGCGCTCTACATACTTGCGGCAAGCGTGTCGCATGATATGGTCTACATGTATCTGCCGGGCGGGCAATAGGATGTCGGGTTTATTTATTAAGAGCAGTGAAACATGCAAATATGTCAACGAATAGTCAAGGTTTGGGGGCCGATCCCTCATTGTCAGAATCGCGGTGTTGTGACCGCTTGTGGCCGCACACCAACGCGGTGGTTTTTCATTGCGCCGGCGTTGCTGCTGTTGACGCTGATGTTATCACCAGTGCGGGCCGGCAGGCCGATTATTTCGCAACTTGCGGAGCACGGAAAACTGAAGGGCTTAAAGGTGGCAAAAACCATCCCCGGATTCACCGGTGACGCCTACGTCACGGGATTTAACAAACCCGGTAATCGGCTGATCATGATATTTCACATTCCCGCATCCGGGCTTTATGACGCGATCATTCGCTACAGTTCTCCCGGCCCCAAAGGCTTTGTCCTGGCCATCAACGGAAGCCAGTATTCCAGCATGTTTCCAACATCACCGAACCACTTTTCCAATTTCGACGCCGGCCTGGTGGAACTTAAGACGGGCAAGAATGTCGTCTCCATTGGCCGCGGATGGGGATACTTCAGTATCGATTCCATCACGTTTGTGCCTGCGCAATCTCCGCCGCCGCCGATGCGACCAAGTGCTCACCTAAGTGACCCGGATGCCACGCCGCAGGCCCGATCTCTGATGAGCCATCTGGTCGAGGTGTATGGCCGCCGCATGTTGACCGGCGTATACACCCGTGGGGATGCCAATTATGTGCATCGGATAACCGGCCACTCTCCGTCAATCATCGGGGGCGATCTCATTAATTACTCGCCGACGCGCCTGGAGCACGGTGCCAATCCGCATCATGAGGTGCAGAAGCTTATCAGAGATGCACGGGACGGGTATATCCTGACGGTCTCATGGCACTGGAATGCGCCGGCTGAACTTATTGATCACAATTATGTCAACGCCCAGGGGAAAACTGTCCAATCCCATTGGTGGTCGGGTTTTTACACCAAATCCACGAAGTTTAATATTGCTAAAGTCCTGGCTCATCCACAAAGTAAAAACTATCATCTGATGATCAGCAATATGGACGCTATTGCCAAGCAGCTCGAGAAATTTAATCGCGCCGGTATTCCCATTCTCTGGCGGCCCTTGCATGAAGCATCGGGCGGGTGGTTCTGGTGGGGAGCGCATGGGCCGGGACCATTCAAGCAGCTTTGGCGGCTGATGTATGATCGCTTTACGCATCACTTTCATCTCCATAATTTGATATGGGTGTATACCACGGCCGGCACCGCGGCGTGGTATCCCGGGAACAAATATGTTGATATCGTCGGCGTGGATCAGTATCCGACCGATACGAATGATCCGCTAACCAACCTGTGGCAGAATTGCCGAAGGCACTATCCTAATAAATTGATCGCCATGAGCGAATTTGGCGGCGTGGTGAATGCGAAAAAAGCGTTTCACTTTGGAGTGTATTGGGATTATGAAGTCAGTTGGAGCGGCCGCGTTCGCCCGCACTATGAGAATCCCAGCCTGCTGAAAAAAATATACAACCAGCGCGAGGTGCTCACGCACGCACAAACAAGAAACTGGCTGCAAAACTAATTTTGGATGACGTTTCGGGAACAGGCCGCCAATGCTGCCGTTGCGTTCTCGTATTACGTGGATCACCCCATTTCCATGTTCAGCCAGCGGCGGTAGACGAAGGGGATAAGAATCAGGCCGAGGGCCATGGGGACGGCGGCGACGCCTAACCCCTGAAAGGGGCCAAAAGAACCGAGACTGGCAGTTGCCCCTGCCAATGAGACTGCGACGACGGCGAAAGGTGTTGCTCGTGAGCCCAGGGGAAGCAGCCAGAACACAACCGCGCACGCAAGGGGCTGAGTAATACCGGTCGCCAACAGATGTAAACTCAACGTGGACATGCCTGTCATGGTGTGCGATGCGATCACAGATGCCAGCCACACCGTGGTGGCGATTAGAAGCCATGCCAGGAAAATCTGAAAAGCGATGGTTAGGAAGACTCCTCTGACCAATCGTCCGCGGCTCTCCGGGCGTAGTGATTCGACTTCCATGCACGACCAAGCCGCCTGCCACCGGAGTAAAACCACCAAGGGAAGCACGATTTCCCACAGGAAAACAAAGAAACCGCCCAGTTGAAATTCCCATATCGCCTTAGAAGAAGGGTATATAAGTTTATACCCGGCAATCGAGGTAAAATAACATAACACGAAGACGGCCGGGGACAGATATAGCGCCCATCCGGTGTGCCGCCAGCGGCGCAAAGTGTCTCTAAGGGTTCCATCCAAGGCCAATTTCGTCCCGTAGGTGATCCGGCCCTCCTGCTCGTTTACGCGACGTACGCTTCTGGCAGGTCCCAACAGGCGGCCAAAAACGTGCCCGGCCGCGCGACCCAAGAACGCAAGGCCTTCATCCGCCATTCCGCCGTAACCGCGGTGGTCTTCGGTGATGTGGCTTAGCTTCCGTATGGCCCAGATCCCCGCAACCAGCCCGGCAGCCAAGAGGCATGGAGGGGCGGCCCAATGCCTTGGGGAAGGGAGACTCCCAAACAGATAACCCAGCGGGCCGAAAAACGATGCGGCGCATAGGATCATCACCAGAAACGAATTGGCTGCGACAGACCATCCAACCAGGCCGAAAACATAGACGGCCAAGGAAAAACTTAGACTAGCGCGAAAACTGTGGCCCTGGGCCAGGATAAAGAACACAGGCCAAGTGATAGACAAGAGTCCCAGCGGTACGAAAACCGCGATACTCGTCGAAAGGTAACGGGGCGTTATTGCACGCCGCGCGTGGACCAACTGTTCGCGGAAGTGTAACCAAAGCCACAGGCCTAAAAATAATCCGCCAATTATTACAGAGCCAGTTCCGATATGCCCCGGACGCTCGCCGCCATCCGAGTATTCAGTCCATAGGATAAGCGCCATCCATATCGCTTGGCCCCACGACGAAAATGCGCGGCGCACGTATGTCATCAACACTTCGGTATAGCGATTACCCATTGGCCACCCCCTGTTGCATTTGCAGGAAGGCGTCTTCCAGACTCAAGTGGGTGCGGTCTTTAAGGTCTTCCAGAGAACCGAAGTAAATAATTTCGCCTTTCTGCATCATCGCCACATAATCCGCAACGCGCTCCAAGTCGGACATAATGTGCGTGGAAAATAAGACCGTGCGTTGCTGCGGTTCAGTGAGTTCCACCAGCAGTTGCAAAAATTGCCGGCGGGCCTGCGGATCAAGGCTGGCCGCCGGTTCATCCAGAATCAGCAGATCAGGTTGATAGGCTACGGCGGTAAGAATTGCCAGCTTCTGTTTCTGTCCCACCGATAATGCCCGCACGCGGTCGTCCAGAGGAATATCCCATTCCCGCACCAGTCGATTAGTGAGTTCGGCATTCCATGTCGCATAAAATGACGCGGTATATTGGATCAATTCCCGCACACGCATCCACGGATATAAGCTTATCACCTGCGGCACATAGCCCAGTCGCGCCTTGGCTTCAGCGGACAACGACCAGACATCTTCACCTAACAACGCGCATTGGCCCGACGTGGGGCGCAGCAAGCCTAACGCGCATTTTATCAGTGTGGTTTTTCCGGCCCCATTGGCTCCCAGCAATCCCACGGTGGCACCCGCTGGTATTTCCAGATTTACGCTACGCAGGGCCGACTTGGAGCCGAAGGTTTTGGTCAGATTGGTAATACTGATCGCCGGGGTCATACGCTGCTCCTTTCAGCTTGAACATCAGATTCCGTTTCCAGAGCCATGGATGCGGAAAGCATCTCATGTAATTCTTCTAAACTGATACCCAGCAACCGGGCCTGTTGAACCGCCTGGCGCAGCTGCGCCAGCAGGGCCTGGGTCTGCGCGTTCTTATGCCCCCGTGCGCCGGGATTGGCCTTAACGAAGGTTCCGCTGCCCTGGCGGGTTTCCAACCAACCCTCGGCCGTCAGACGTTCATAGACATGCAGAATAGTGTTCTGATTCACCGCCAGTTCGCGGGCCAACTCCCGCACACTGGGCACGCGGTCTCCGGGCTTTAAGGCCCGCGCCACGCACTGCGAACGGATCTGATCCGCAAGCTGCCGGCTGATGGGCACGCCGGATGAAGGCTCAATTCGAAGCCGCATGTATGACACTCCCAAATGCAATCCGAGTAATCGCCCGGCTATCGCTCGGATTGGCTGCTAATGACTATAGAACTATAACACTAGTCGGATGAGATGTCAAACACAAAAGAAATCCTACCGAAAAGGTACCTGACACCTTTTCGCGTGCGCTTCATCGGACGGTCGAATTTCTTCACTTCGCATGGCCGCCGCCTTTCGCTCATGGTGATGCCGTCTTCGATTCATTTTTCGTAAATCATTGCAGGCGTAGCGGGTGGCGCGCAGCAGCCATCCGCCTATTGGCTTGGTGCCCGCAGCCAAGCGTTTGCGTTTTCGCCAAAGGGCCATGAAGACGGCCTGTACCGCATCGTCGGCCAAGCTGGCATCTCCCAGGTGTCGCCGCGCGCAGGCATATACCCACCCAATGTGATCTTGGACCACCATGGCAAATCTGTCCGCCTCGGGCGAATCATTCACCTGCGTGCATGGCTTGTCCGTCGTGAGCATGGTTGGCGCATCCTCCGGGGTAGCGATCCGAAATGGTCGCCCCCTGTATGATAACGGACGCCGGTGGGATTTCCGGACATACCCTTAATTTTGTTCCGCTTCTTCCAGAAGGTACATTGCAGGCTTCCGCCGAGATTTCTCCGCGCTGGCTTGGATTTTCGTAACAGACCGGCGGCAAAGCGGCCCGCGGGCAAGTGCGACATTCCGGTGTGAACATTCCGAATTGACATTTTATAAGCATTATGTCATATTGTGCTAGGTATGACATAATCAGGGGAACGCGAAATGAGTGCACCGGCAGCCATCACCCTTCGAGTGCAACAGGGCGGGCGAATCATTATTCCGGCATGGGCCCGCAAACAGTTGGATATGCGGATCGGCACCAGCGTGGTTTTGAATGTCCAGGCGGATCACGCCACGCTGATCAGTCCGCGAGCCGCGCGACACAGGGCGTGCCGACGGGTGCGGCGTTACCTGCGCGGCAAAGCAAGCCTCAGCGCTGAACTGATGGCCCAGCGGAAGCGGGATGCACGGCGTGAGTAAGGTGAACATCATCGATGCCTCGGCGGCTTTAGCGTACATGCAGGGCGAAAAGGGCGCTGAAGTAATGGACGAAGCGCTGGATCAATGTCCGTCATGGATAACTGCGGTGAATTATTGCGAAATACTGGGCAAACTCATGGAAAAGGGTATGCCGCAGACGGAAGCCCGGATGGCGACGGAGGATTTGGGGCTGGAAATCATTGATTTCGACCAGGATCTCGCCTGCCGGGCCGCTGCCCTGCGGCATACCACGAAAGCCATAGGCGCTTCGCTGGGTGACAGAGCATGCTTGGCTCTTGCCGAACAGGCGACGGAAACCAGCAAGGTTCCCGTCGTCTACACAGCCGAGCGCGCGTGGAGCAAGCTGCAGTGGCGGTTCAAGATTATTCTGATCCGCCATTAATCGGACTGGCTCCCGGGATCCAGCTAAAATCCTGCGGAGGCGATGATGTGAGGCGTTGGCGCTGTTAATGTTCGCTACCGGATTCAGTTCTCATGGTTATATGGCCACCGCTGGAAATTCCGGACATATTTTATGGCGGCTTTCCCCGCGGCGCGCAATTTTGGAAAAAAGTCCGCACCAGATGGGCCGCACCGCATTGACATACTATAACAGTCCGGGCAACTCGTTATAATACTGCTTAGAACATCGGGCCAGGAAAAGAGTTGTCCTATGACTGTAACTTCTGTTGATGGCAAGTCGTCGGCGCAAATGCCAGCGCAGCGCCCGGCCGGCAAAATTACGCTTGGCACGTTGAAAACCATGCGGCAGCGGCAGCAGCCGATTGCCATGCTGACGTGT
>JAKATV010000431.1 GCA_021818565.1 Planctomycetota bacterium | reverse complement strand
TAACCCGGCGTTGCTGAAATCGCTGGGCGGCACAATGGGGGTACGCCCCCTGTGTTTAAGAATGATGGATTTAGGATAAGGCGAAAGCTTTGCAAATCTGCGCCGCCATTGCCTTCTCCAATACGCCCGACGGCTCGGATGGTTCACCGGATTGTCCGATTTCCGTTGAACCTCTTGCGTGGTTGCACCCCGGGGTTTTAGCGGTTGTGGTTGGGAAACCGGTCCCAGGAGTTGGCCGGGCATCAAAGGGCTGACACCGGGCGGAGGCGGCAGGCCTGGACCAAACCCGGGTGGTGCTGGAAAAGCTCCTGGCCCACCTGGACTTTGCTTCCCCAGACCCGGTTCCCCGCCGTGCCACCATCTGGGATGATGGGCATGAGACCATTCATGGGTGGTCGCATTATAAAAATTTTGCGTTGTGCTCATGAAATAGGGTTGATTCCCGGCGCTGCCAATATTTTGTCCGTCCTGGGTAAGGCGAACTTCCGCCACGATCGCGTTGCTTTGCTGAAGTTGGCCGAACCGGCCTAATTGAATGTGATTAGTCAGTCCGGTGGCGGAGGTACCGCCAATGCGCCAACTGGCCAGAATCCCCGGCATACCGGTACGAGGAAACAATACAAATATGCCGCAGGCGAACACAAAAAGAAATAATCCCGCTCCCACACTGATGCGGCGCACATCCCTTGCCATCACCGATTGCTGTCCGGGCATGATCATCATTCGATCACCGGCGGCATGGCGTTGCATGGCCCGTTGAGTTTCGCACTGCAGATGGAACACCAGGCTGGTATACAACCCCAAGCCCAGATAAACCAGAAGAATCAGGGCGTAAATAGGAGAAACGGTAAGAATAGCGCCGGAGAGAATCAACAGCAGACTCAACAGCAGAATCTGCCCGTAATCACGATTGGCTTTCTTTTCAAATAATTTACACAGGATCAGGCCGACCATGAAATGGCCTAACGCCAGCAGTAAATTAGACTGCTGGTAGATCACCAATTCCCAGAACAGCCCCATGGCCACAACCAGCACGCCCAGGTTGATCAGCCACCGGGGCACGACCACCGAGTCGCCGGTTTCAATAAGCCACCAGCTAACCCCTACCGCGGTAAGCGATAAGACCAGCAGGCCATAATTTTCCGCCGCATAATTGAAGGCCAGCAGGCTTAGAAACACCAGCATATAGGCCAGCAGAGGGAATCTACGCAGAAAATTCATGTCCGACAACCTTCAATGCATCGCCTGCCAACTGCCATCGTGCCACGGGAAAAGCCTATCGGGCTTCCCCCGCTGTTATTTTATCGGCACAACGCCGATAAACCTTCCACGAATTTGAGTTTGCGGCGGCGACATATTCCGTTTTTACGGGCCGGGCCGTTCTTTTGCTTGTCGCGTCAGTGCGCAGCCGCCGCGGCGGTGTGTTGCTCTTCGAGCTTGCGTAATGACAGCGGTAATTCAAAGTGCATGTCTTCTTCCGTGACATGGCGGGATTCCACGGTGGCCCCATATCGCACTTTGAGCACATCGACAATTTCCTGCACCAGATCTTCCGGAGCCGAGGCCCCGGCCGTAATCAGGACAACATTAATTCCGTTAAACCAGGCATGATCCACATGCGAAGCGTCATCGACAAGATATGATGGTGTGCCGCGGTTTTCGGCCATCTCGACCAGTCGCTTGGAATTCGAGCTGTTCTGGCTTCCCACCACCAGCACCAGCTCGCAATCCGGAGCAAGTTTTTGCACCGCTGCCTGACGGTTGGTTGTGGCGTAGCAGATATCGTCCTTCGGGGGAGCCTGAATGCGGGGAAATTTTTTCTTCAATTCGGCAATAATTCGCGCGGCGTCATCCAGGCTAAGTGTGGTTTGGGTCAGATACGCCACGCGGTGATCATCAGGGATTTCCAGCCGATGAACATCTTCGGCGCTTTCCACAATGCTGATCGCATCGGGTGCTTCGCCCAGCGTTCCGACAACTTCATCGTGATCCGCATGACCAATAAGAACAATGGTGAATTTCTGTTTGGCATAACGGATGGCCTCGTTATGCACCTTGGTGACCAGCGGACATGTGGCATCCACTTGAATTAAGCGGCGTTCGGCGGCGCGGCGGCGCACTTCCGGCGACACGCCATGGGCACTGTACACAACGGTGGAACCTTCGGGCACTTCATCAATGGAATTAACAAACACCGCCCCCTGGCGGGTGAAGCGCTCCACAACGTGCAGGTTATGCACGATTTCATGGTAAACGTAAATTGGAGCACCTTTAAGCTTGAGCATTCGCTCGACACACTCAATGGCCATATTCACGCCCGCGCAAAAACCGCGTGGATTAGCTAGGATAATTTTCATGCAGATACTCCGAATTCCTGGTGCAATGTCAAAGGCCCGGCGTCTTTATATTCGCGCGGCGCATCCGCTGCGCCCCCCTTGCCCCCAAGGGTGATATTTCGCGTACGGGACAACAGGCCCGCCAAGCGGTTATATTACCATAAAGCATGGCTTGTTGGCGATGCTCCGAAAGGATCCGGCGGCCCCGGCGAGGCCGCGTTGACTTCCGCGTTTGTGGAATATGAAGGATGGAATTATTTCCGCGCACGCATTAGATTCAGCTTTACGAGATATGCGGGATATGACCATTGACGCATCCAGCACGCCCCCGGCAACCGTCCATTGGGCCTTTGCTCCCATGACCGATGTGGCGCAGGCACGACGCTATACCTGGCGGCTGGCGCATGAACATTACGAAAACTTCACCGTGGTTTCCCATCTGGTGCCCAAGGCTCTGCGTCAGGATTTCTGCAATATTTACGCTTTTTGCCGCACCGCCGACGATTTGGGTGATGAAGTTGGAAATCCTGAATTGGCGATACAATATCTGGCGGATTTTCGCCGCCAGACGGAGGCGTGCTACAGCGGCAAAACCCAAACGGCGGTTTTCACCGCGTTATCTGAAACCATTCAAAAGCATGATATCCCCCGGCAGCCCTTTCTGGATTTAATTAGCGCCTTTGAACAGGATCAACGAATAAACCGTTACGAAAGCTTTTCCCAAGTTGTGGATTACTGCACCCGCAGCGCTGATCCTGTCGGCCGGCTGGTGTTGTATCTGGCCGGTTATCGGGACCAGCAGCGGCAAGTGCTATCCGATAAAACCTGCACCGCCTTGCAACTGGCCAATTTCTGGCAGGATGTGCGCAGAGATATTCTCCAGCGCAACCGCATTTATCTGCCCGCGGAATCCATGCGAAAATTCTCTGTGGATGAACAACAGATTCGTGATGGCCGATGCGATGATAATTATCGCGCGTTGCTGAAATTTGAAGTGGATCGCTGCCAGGCGTTGTTTGACGAAGGCCTGGCGCTGTTGCCGCTGATTCATCGGCAGTTGCGCTCACAGATTTCCCTATTCAGCCGGGGAGGCCAAGCCGTTCTCGCGGCCATTCGTCAGCAGAACTATGACACGCTCTCACGTCGCCCGGCACTAAGTAAAACTCAAAAATTAAGCCTGATGGTACGCGCGGTTTCGGCCGGGGCGCTGGCGGCCTTTTCCGGAGGCGGCAAATGAGCACCACCATGCTTGGCGTTGCGCAAACACCCGATTTCCAAGCCTCAAGCGACTATTGCCGCCAAGTGACGCGGCAGCAGGCAAGAAATTTTTATTATGGATTACGCTTGCTGCCGGAATCGGCAAAGTCCAGCATGTTTGCGCTGTATGCGTGGATGCGGCGGGCGGATGATCTGGCCGATGATTCCGCCGATCTGCCGTTAGCGCAGCGCCGGGAATTATTGGAGCAATTCCGCACATTAACCCACACCGCGATTTCCGGACACGCCCAACCCGCGCTGGAAAGCCCGGCTTGGCCCGGATGGGCCGCGTTTACGCACTGCGTGCATCGCCATGCTATTACGCCTGCGCTGTTTGACGATATGATCGACGGCCAACAGCAGGATCTGGAATTCCATCAGCCGGAAAATGAGGCCGACCTGCAACAATATTGCTATCGCGTGGCAGGTGTGGTGGGCGTGGCAAGTATTCAGATATGGGGTTTTACCGGCGGTGCCGAAACTGAGGCTTTGGCGGTGGACCGGGGCATGGCATTTCAATTAACCAATATTCTGCGGGATGTTAAGGAAGATGCCGGTAGAAACCGCATTTATTTTCCGAAAGAACAGATGCTAAGCTACGGCGTTACCAGTGATGATCTGATGGCGGGAAAAGCCACAGCGGGCTTTCAGGCGCTCATGCAGCACCATATTGCCCTGGCCGAGCGCTTATTTGCCATATCGGCACCGTTGGACCAGCGCATAACGCCGGGAAATGTTGCGGCGTTAACCGCGATGACCGCCATTTACCATGGCATTTTGCGTAAAATCGCACGGCACCCCCAGCAGGTGCTGCGCGGCCGCGTACGACTGGGTGCCGTGGAAAAAGCATGGATCGCCCTGCGGTGCCGCAGAGCGGAAAAATCGTGAGTGAAGAATCAACGCGCCTGCCCGGCACCGGGGCGGCAGGCCGCTTTTTAACAACCCTTACGGGATAACACTTTGTCGGTAAATAATCCTCATCATGGAAATCAGAAGTCTGGACCGCGCGTCCTGGTTGTCGGCGGCGGATTGGCGGGAATTGCGGCGGCGGCGGCGGCGGATTCCTGCGGTTATTGTGTGACATTGCTGGAAGCGCGACGGGAACTTGGGGGCCGGGCCAGTTCCTTTGAAGACCCGGAAACTGATCAGCTCCTGGATAATTGCCAGCATGTGCTGCTGGGCTGCTGCACGAATTTGCGGGATTTATATACACGCCTGAACGTCGCCGACCGCATTGAGTATCATCGGCGGGTGCATTTTCTTGATTCCCGCGGCCGGCGGTTTGATCTCTGGGGCGTTTCCGGTCTTCCCGCACCTTTGCATCTTGGGCCGGCGATGCTGGGATTTAGCGCTTTGACACTTCCGGAGCGCAAGCAGGTTATAACCGCCATGCTGGCGATGCTGCGAATGGGAAAGGCCGGCCGGGAAAAGCTTGACGGACAAACCTTTGGCCAATGGCTGACCGAGCATCGCCAAAGCGACCGGGTGATTCAGCGGTTTTATGATCCGGTTTTAATCAGTGCCCTCAACGAAGAGACGCGGCGCGCCAGTTGCAAATATGCGATCCAAGTTTTTCAGGATGCCATGCTGCTGAACCAGCATGGGTACGTGGTGGGTCTGCCCGGGTGTGCCTTGGAGGAGTTATATTCCCATCGGCCCTGCGCGGATGTGCGCCTGGGCACGCGCGTTTCGGAAATCATGTTTGCCGCGGGGCAAGCGACCGGTGTCACCCTGCAAACCGGCGAAACTCTTAACGCCGACGCTATTATTCTGGCCACCAATTATCATGCGGTACAAAGATGGATTCCGGAACCTCTGCGGGCGACGGACGGGCGGTTTGCGCATTTGGACAAGCTTGAATCCGTGCCGATATTAGGGGCGCATCTCTGGTTTGATAAACCGGTAATGCGGCTATCCCATGCCGCGCTATTTGACGGGCCGCTGCAATGGCTGTTTCGGAAAGACGCGGAAGGAAAAATTCTCCACGGCGTAATCAGCGCGGCGCGAGAATGGGCCGAGAAGCCGCGGGACAAGTGCGCGGAATTATTTCAAAAGCAGATTCAGCAATTATTTCCCGATTCCTCCGCACGCCTGCTGCGACAAAAAATAGTCATTGAAAAACGCGCCACCTTTTCCCCCCTGCCCGGCTCCGACGCCTGGCGCCCGGCGCAGGCACCACCCCCCGGCGGCATCGAAAATTTATTTCTCGCGGGCGACTACACCAAGACCAATTGGCCCGCCACCATGGAAGGTGCCGTCCGCAGCGGTTACCTGGCCGCGGACGCCGTCACACGCAAAATCGCCTGCCCCGTCGGCCGAGAACAAGACAAAACCTTCCTTGTCCCCGACCTGCCAACCCAATGGCCGGCGCGGCTGCTGGAAAAATAAATAGCCGGCGTAAGCGAGTAAAAAAGGGGCCAAGCGCTACACCAAAAGCGCCTGGCCCGTACTAACTTTCCGGCCACATGGCCGGAGCACTCGTATGGAATGAGAATTGTTCTGGTGCACCCGCTTGCTTAGCGGGTGAGAATGCGATCATCCAAGGTTGAACGCAATTTCTCCAAGGCGCG
>JAKATV010000377.1 GCA_021818565.1 Planctomycetota bacterium | reverse complement strand
ATGCAGCCGAGTTGGCGTATCTGCAATCTCACTCAGCCGCACCTGAACAGATGATCATACTTGGTGCGACTCCGCACGCGATCGGTGCTCCCGGATTCTGGACAAGCCTTATTCCAATTTATGGCAGCGGCCGCGCGGCGATCAGCGATTGCCAGACCGGACACTGGGGCTGGGGATTGTTCAACACCGCACTGGCGGCTTCCGACGTGCTCTTGGTTGGGGACCTGTACAAGATCGGTGCGAAGCTGGTTGTTAAGGGGGGTGCGGAGATATTGGAAAAAGAGGGTGGACAGGAGGTCTTGGCTCATCTTACATCAAGGGAAGCGGAGCTGGCCATCAGGAGGTCGGGGGTAATCTATGGCAAATACGGGATTTTTGCACTGCGGAGCGATCGCGTACCCGAGTCGATTTTCCTGCGGCACGCCTGGACATGGGTGCCTGGCGATCCGGGTGGCTCTGTTGAGATTCCCTCCGAGCTTTCGCGATATTTCCATTCTCCACCGATTCGCGGCCCGGTGAGCCTTTTCCGCCGGTTCATTGCGGGCGTGCGCGAAACGGATTTGGGCACAGTTATGCTCTCGCCGAAGCCGGAATTCCGGGCTTTTGAGATTTGGGATACGGCGACAGGCACCTTCAGGCCTGCGGCGCGGCGGGAGATGCTGGAGTGGGCCGGGCACACCTATTTGATGCATGACGCGCCGGATTTCATTGTTTACCACGGCCCGTTGCTCGTCCACACGCAAAATGAACACAATTCGAGCACAGCTGCGGCATTACGCCGCGGGTCGCCGCCTCTTTCAGAGGTCAACCTTCCGGGCACCCACCACGGATTGGAGCCGCGGCAATGGTGAGACAGCGAGTTTGCGCAATACTGAAAGCATTGCGGGCGTTCGACCCATTACGGCGATCGGAATGGTTATTAATGTACCTGATTTGCACAACCAGTGTGGTCGTTCTCATCCATGGAGCTATCTCCGATGGGTTGGAATACGGGCTCCCGCTGCCAGTGGTGGCGAGCGAGGTCCGAGATAGTATTATTTTCTTTGAGGTCGTGGCGTTTCTAGCCACATGGTTCCTTGTGTGCGCGCACGCCACACCTCAGAAGGGTAATGTTTGGCTTGGCCTGCTCTTTTCGTTGGCCATGGTAGGGCCGGTATTCATTGCGGGTATCTACATCCTTTATATTTTTTCACAAGTACATTGACTCGGGTTGGGACCACAGGATAATAGGGCCTCGCACCGCCGACGGCAACGGACGTGAGATATGGTCGCGATAAACGAAAAATACATTCCGCGCAAGGCCGACAAATCCGGCCCGCAGAATCCACTGTCGCCTGGCAGGGCAAGAAGGGATGTGACAGCTTTGATATTACACACCATGTGATTACTGATATTAAAGGGAAACCTGATCTCAATGAAATGGCTAGGTGAATATTGGCGGACGCGCAGATTTGCAATGAGCTTTGCCTCAATTTCAACTTTGATCTGCATTGCGCTGAGTATTGGCTGGGTAATGCTGCCATCCCCCGGCAAAGCGATCTACGAAGAGATCCAATCCGCATCGCACATCCCCGACCGGATGGTTGCATCGCTATACCAATTCCCCACTTCGGCTCCCACGCAAAAACCGCTTGCTTCGCAGCTACCATCAAGAGGCTTTTCGGTGCAAGTCAACCACTGGAGAATCGTACTTCCCTCATTACCGATTCAAATTGCTATAGAACCGCTAAATAGGAAGAGTAGCCTTCCACTGCACCTGAAAGTGACGGCCCAGGTAAATCACCGATGGGTTGTTGTCGTTATGCATGCAATGCCGCGTTTTGCCGAACCTCCATTACCCGGATTGGTTTCCCAATCTCATGCCCCTGCCTTGACCGTATTGCTGCCCCCGCAGCCACGTCCGGGCCTCGTACAGGTGTGTCTAAGCAATTTTTATACATCCCTACCGCGAAATGCCGCTAAACTGCGAATTAGTGGGATCTGGGCTGGTCGGAACCTAGATTCCGTAAGTGTAGAATATACAAACATTAGTTTGAATTGGCTTCACGAAAGAAAATATCCATTTCTCCGACACATCATTTATTCGTATACAAGCGGACGAGGCCCCTACGAAAACGTCATCTGGTGGGGATTAATCCATGCCGGCATGCCACCATGGGAGGTCTCGCATGTAATCGCATCCGCCGCCAGGAGACTCCTGCACTACTCCGATATGCAACTGATGCGGAGAGCATTTTCTGCCAATATGGCACAACTGCTGCGAGCCGCGCCCGCAACAAAGGCCATCCAAATGGCCATCTTAATGGCCAGCCTCCTGAATTCAGGACATCAGGTCTTCTGGGCAAGGACAGTATCGAAAGAAAATGTGTGCTTCTGGTTGCAGAATCCATGGACGATCAAGGTTGAGCATTTCAGTCGTACCGGGGATGCGTATGCAGATGAAGGTATTATTCAGTTTTCCCACTTTTCACACGCGGGAAATACCAAGTTTATCTTCTTCAGTAAAAATCAGGCTCAGCGATGGGATCAAACGGTGAGAAAGACCGTCGAAAAAGGATTGCCCTTCTTCACCGCAGGGCCACCATGGAAAGATATACATGCAACTAAGGGAAGCAAAAATTGAGGACTTTCAATGGTCGCATTAAATGAAAAATTTACCAAATGCCTCTGCGATGGCTATCCGCAAAGACAAGTCGGCAAACAGTGGCACTTCCAATTTCCTTCCGGCGGTATCTTTTTGTTCAGCCATCATTGGTCGTTAATCGTTGAGCGCAGCGCTGATGCTTCGCGCAATGTCAGCCAGGCCACGGACCCCAGCGCCAGCATCACCACCGCTTTGGCGTATGACACTTTCGGCGTCATCACCGATAACTCCGGCCCGCAAAATCCTACCGTGGCGTGGCAGGGGAAACAGGGCTATCAATTTGAGCAGCCGCTGGGCGCTGCGGGATTGCAGTACGTGAGGCAGAGATGGTATGACCCGGCCACGCAGCAATTTATCAGTCCGGATCCGCTGGGGCTTCCCGATGCAACAGTGCCGTGGGGTATTGAATCGGGACAGATCTCCGGTGGTGATGTGAATCTGTTCCGCTATGCGGGGAACGATCCGGGTGGAGAACAATTCGGTGATAACTTCAATCAAATGAGTGGTGGATTCAGCTTTTTAGGGCCGCTGGTTCCCTCGGCTCCATTGCAAAATTCTCTGGGCGTACAATCACCGCATACCGTGCAACGCGCTATCATCGCACACATGCCGGCGCACACATCAGCAGAACGGCTGGCAAAACAGGAAGCACTGCGGAGTTTGAATGAACCGATTGATGTGGCATCTTTGGGCCGTCTTTTCACCGCGCTAATTGGATTTCCATTCGTCCTGGCTTATGAGGGTGGAAAAAGCAGCTACCACCAAGCCGTGGCCAATACTACGGTGCTGGCCACACGACATCTGGAACACGGCGGTTCACCCATAGGGGCCGGTGCAGAAGCAATTTCCTACAACATGCTTTCCTGGCTGGGAATAAAAAATGCACTGGAAAGCGGAACCGGCGCGACGCTGGTACATCCGCACCGGTTGTCAACTCCGCAGAGGGTTATTGCTGCCGGTTTGGGCGCATTGCAGTTTGGAACGTTGGCGATCCCGGAAATCAGAGAGTTTCTACCTGGTCTCGGCGGGTCCGCACGAGTGGATGCCGCCGTGTTGCGCAGCACGCGGGTCGGAGAGGGTGTCGCGACAACTGCCACATGGGCTCGGCGGTGGTTTTATGATCCACGTGAATTTTCGGCGATTTCACGGGAGTATTGGGCGGAACATGGCCCTGCGGCGGGAAGATCTTTACATCATTGGCTATTCCCCCAGCGATGGAAGTGGGTACCAGTCGGTTTCCGCAACGCAGGAGTCAATTTACTTGAATTACCAGAGTTTAGAGGCTTGGCTCATCCACGGTCGAGTCTCAATGCCTATATGGGGTTGGCACCGAGATGGAAGATACCAATGGAGACTTTTAAGGCGGGAGCATGGGAATGGGGTATTAGGGTCGTCATTCCCACAGCTCCCGTCGGATTTGGTTACGGTGGCTACCGGGTGGGTAAATGGCTTATAACCCCGGATGGGCAAGGGCGATGAAATGGGCTGCGCAATCTGCTTAAAGTGTGGCTCCCTGAAGCGTCATCCGATCGGTCGCTGTAAGATTTGCGGGTATTGCCCGAAGGGGGACAACTTGGCCATGGCAAAAAGTATTGTCCTTTCTGACGGCTACCAGATCGGTGAGGAATGGAGAAGTCGAACAAACAGAGAGCTCAAGCAGATCGGTCAAGCAATTCAAAGCGGTACAGAATTTGCTTTCAATCAGGGCGACATCGATGAATTGCTTGAGCAGAAAAAAATCATAGATATGACATCCCCGTCAACTTGGATTGTCTTTCGTGCTCTTATGCGGGTTTTTAGACCGATTCTGATCAGTAGCATCATCTTTGGAATAGTGTTGGCTGGCCTAGCACTATGGACTGCCTTTGCACACGGTCATAACGGACACCTAGATTTGAGTCTCCTTATTAGCGCACTGATCCTCATAGTATGGCTACCGCTACTTCTGGGTATTGTTTTTGCCGTGGTAGCAATTATTGTGTATGGGAGATTGGCCATTACGCGCCTTATAGATTTGATTTATTCAACGATCAGCCACAACCAAGATGCAAAGAAGAATCACAGATGACGGATGTGAATGGCAACATCACCACATATACATGGACGGATGATAATCAGTTGGCGGCGATGGCGTTGCCCAACAGCGGTGGCACGGTAACCAACACCTATGACGGTGATGGGTTAAGATTCAGCCGGACAGACAGTTCGGGCACCAACAGTTATCTCTGGAACGGCCAGGTATTGGAAGCCGAACTGGGCAGCGGCAATACCGTGAGCACATGGTATACTCAGGGCATGGGCGAGTACGGCGACATTATCTCCACACGCGACGCGGGTGCCGGTGCCAGCAGCCTGCAACGCTATGACGCTTCGGGCAATGTGAATCAGACCACAGACGCCGGTGCCAACATCACGACCACCTTGAGCTATGCCTCTTTTGGCAACGTTACGGATAACAGCGGCCCCGCGAATCCTACCGTAGCGTGGCAGGGCGAGCAGGGATACCAGTTTGAGCAGTCGCTGGGCGCTGCGGGATTGCAATATGTTCGCCAGAGATGGTACGACCCTAACACACGGCAATTCATTTCACCCGATCCATTGGGCTTCCCGATGCAACAGTGCCGTGGGGTATTGAATCGGGACAGGTCTCCGGCGGCGATGTGAATCTGTTCCGCTATGCGGGGAATAATTCGGTGAATCGGAATGATCCGAGTGGACAGGACATGATTAATGATCTCACGTTGCCCGCGGTTCCATTGACACCCCCGCTGCGTAAGACCGCTTCCAAACCGGTGCCACTGCCAACGTTGGCGCATCCACTGCTGCATCCGGCTCTTGCGGGAATTAAGCACCAATTGAGCGATCCATCTCTTACACAGCTTCCGCAAAGCTTGACGCGTGCGCTTTTGTATAAACCATCATTACCAGCGTTGCCATCCAACGCGCTGGCGCGACAGATTTATGCAGCCGAGTTGGCGTATCTGCAATCTCACTCAGCCGCACCTGAACAGATGATCATACTTGGTGCGACTCCGCACGCGATCGGTGCTCCCGGATTCTGGACAAGCCTTATTCCAATTTATGGCAGTGGCCGCGCGGCGATCAACGATTATCAGACGGGGCACTGGGGTTGGGGGATATTCAACACGGGCCTGGCAGCCAGTGATCTGTTATTGGTTAAGGATATTGTGGTCATTGGAGGAAAGCTTGTAGCCGAGGGCGGCGTAAAATTACTTGGTCAAACAGTTACCCATGAGGCGCTTGGGGATATAGCCTTGAAAGAAACATTGGAGAGGTCTGCAGCCATTGGTAATTCGCAGATAATTCAGAGATCGGAGGGCGTCATTGTCGAAAAAGTCGGCAATTTTTATGTCAAAATCGTCGATCCAAATGCACCAGTATTCCTTCGATGGTATGGATTTCACTCAATTGCTGATCAGGCCAAGGCCCTTGTGCAGTTACGTGAACTTGGCGTTCGGTTCTATTTTGAGGATGGCAGGATCGTTAGCAGCAGTGCAAAAACAACTTCGTGTTTTTATGGGCCAGTGGCTGTGGGCACAAGTCGGGGCCGGATGATGTAGCTCCAATTTGGACAGATGGG
>JAKATV010000268.1 GCA_021818565.1 Planctomycetota bacterium | reverse complement strand
GGCCCCGGCCAAGCCGAAGGTAAAGGCCGAAATGGAGTCCGCTATTTCCGGAGGCAGTAATTTGCGGATCGCAATATCATGAATGAGAATTCGCCCGCCGGGAGCCAGCACGCGAAACATCTCACGAAAGACGGCCATTTTTCCGGAACTGGGGCAAAATACCCCTTCGCTGATGATCCAATCCGCCAGGCCCGGCGGCAAGGGGACGCTGTCGACACGGCATAGGTAAAATTCAATATTCTTAATGCCGGCCTCGGCCGCATTGCGCCTGGCCGCATTGATGGCGTCCGGCGAACTGTCAATGCTTACCAGCCGCCCGCGCGGTCCAACGAGTTTAGCCATCTCAATGGATTGTAATCCGCGCCCGCAGCCGATTTCGACGATGGTTTCACCGCCAACCAGTGTGCGTTTCACCGTGGCGAATCCCTGATTGGAAGCCTCGGCTCGACGGGTGGGTAGTTCGTGATTACTCGTGTCCGAGAGGGGTAAAACAATATCATGCGAAATACGCAGATCTCCGCACTTGCGCGCCCGCGCTGTACGGCGTGGGACCAATGGACAATGAGATAGCGTGGAGGAGTTGCTAACGCCGGCCATTAATGTTTCTCCCGGATTTACACCGTCTAAAACAAAAAAGCAGACCACCTGATAAGCCCCGGCTTACCAACCGGGCTTAAGTCTCCCAACTCGGCGATCCGAAACAAATTCAGTCTCGGTCCACTCAATAATTCCTGACCTTGCCGCGTTTGGCGCGCATTGCCAACCCGCAGCCGCAACAACAGCTTGCATGTCTATATCGGCAACATGTAGATATTTCTTGATCTAATTGTGGATAACTTGTCGGATTTGTCGGAAAAAGTGTCGCATTTTTATGAATACTTATGAGAATATCATGATTTGCCCCGCTATTAAGGACATTTATGGCGGAAAATCGCCATCGGTGTCCGGCTTGGGAACCTCAGTTGCCCCGGCCACGACTCGTTTTTTCGCTTTTCATGGGCCGGGGAGATTTGTGAGCACGAGCCGCGCGGGCGAGTTGGGCGATCATGGGGTAGGTGAACCGGCCAGTCTCCCGCAGCAGGTTTAACATGCGAACCCGCACCTCATACCGGGCCTGCTGGTACGCCAACTGCGCGGAAAGCGCTAAATCCTGCGCGGTAATAACATCCAGGTTCGTGGCCACTCCGACGCCATAAGAATGTTGGGCCTGACGATACGCCGCCTGGGCGGAGAGCATTTCGGTCTTTAAATTTGCCGTCAGTCGAACGCTGGTAAGCCAATCCGCGCGGGCAATCCGTACCTGTTCCATGATCTGCCGGGCCAGAAGTTGCCGCTGCAGCATGGCCTGGCGCATTTGCGAATAGGCGGTGCGAATATTCTGATAGATCATGCCCCCTTCAAAAATGGGAAAATTGGCGCTAAATAATCCGCTCCACCAACTGTCGCTGGGGAACTGTTCTTTATATAAAAATGTGTTGAAATCAACCGACACCGAAGGGAAATATTCGTCAATGGCCGCCGAAACATTTCTTTCCGAGGTGGTAACCGCATCATCGGCGGCAATAAGATCCTGGCGCTTTACCAGCGCCAGTTGATCCAGACGGCCGAGATTCGGGATGTGGCGTGGCGGATTAAAGTCATTGATTAACCGGGTGCCATTCAGCGTGGGCGCGCCGATGAGAAAGGCCAGCGTGGCTCGGCCATTATCAACATTGTTTTCGGCTTCGGTAAGCTGAACACGGGTCTTGGCTTCATCCGCCTGTGATTGCAATACCGAAAGCCGCAGGGCCACGCCCGCCTTTTCTTTGTTGGTCTGGCTCTTGACGGTGGCCTGCTGCACCCGCAGGGTTTGTCGCAGCACCGCCACCGACCGCTGGTCACTAAGGACCTGGTAATAGGTCTGGGCCACTTCCAAAAGCAGGCTGGATTGCATATCCAACAGCAGGGCCTTGCGCTGATTGACATACGCGCCGGCGGCGGAAATGGCGGTGGCGTCTTTGAGCACGTTTACATTTAACTGCGTCTGCAGCGGAACATTGAAATAATGCGTCTGAAAAAACTGGTTCACGCCCGGTGGAAGAGCGCTGGTGTTAAACCCCCGCATCTGAAAATCCTGGGCACTGACACCCACCGTGGGCATAAACGTGGAGAAGGCCTTGTCTTTGGCGATCATGGCCTGGAGATAATTCTCTCCGGCGATGGCCAGTTGTTCATTATTGTCATTGGCCAGTTTCAACGCCGCCGCCAGCGTGAGTTGCCGTGGAATAATCAGTTGTGCCGTGCTGGTCGCGGGTTTGCTGTGCAGTACCTTGCGATAGTGCATAACTTCCTCTTTTTGATTGACGCAGCCGGCCAGAGATGCCGCGAGAATCACCAGAACAATACTTTTCTTTTTTAACCACATGGGAGCAACTCCTGAAATTTGATAGATGGTTCAATCCACGGGCAGCGGTTCATCATGAAACCGTGGCGTGCGCAGGAGCAGCGCCACCGGTATGACCAACAGAAACAAAGCCGCCAGATATTCAAAGGCGGTCACATACGCCATCATGCCCGCGTGTTGCCGCAGGGAATTATACATGATTGCCTGGGCCTTATGTAAAGCTGAAGAAGCGGATATCCCGGCGTGCATCAGAGCGATTTTTAAACCGGCAATGCCGGTCTGGTAGGCCCGATTCATGGGATTCACATTCGCCACCAGATACGTCTGATGTACCTGGGAGCTGCTTTTTACAAAGGCCACCGCGCAGGAAATGCCGATGCTTCCTCCGACATTCCTGGCCAGATTAATAATCCCTGAAGCATCACTTAGATTCCGCTTGGGAATAAAGCCAAAGGCCGCCGTATTAAACGGCACAAAGAGAAAAGCCAGCCCAATGCCCTGCACCGCCCGACAGATCGCCAAAGACATAAAATCAGCCTGCAAATTCAGCCCCGCCATCAGCATCAGCGCCACGACATTTCCCGATACGCCTATGCATATCAGCCAGCGCGTTTGCACGCGCGGCACCAGAAATCCCACCAGCGGCATCAGCAGGAAGACCACCGCGCCGCCCGGGGCCAGCACCAGCCCCGCAAGTCTGGCGTCATACCCCATGAGCGTTTGCACCATCAGCGGCAGCAGCGTGGTGCTGGAATACAAGATTCCCCCGAATAGAAACATGCCCACGGTGGCCAGGCCGAAATTCCTTTCCTCCAGCATCCGCAAATTGACAATCGGGTGTTCCTGATACCATTCCCAGATAAACGCGCTGATCAGGGCCAGTACCGCGATAGCCGCCAGCACACGAATAAATGGCGAAGCAAACCAATCCGCATCTTCCCCGCGATCCAGCATGATCTGTAACGCCCCCAGCCCAATGACCAGCAGGCTTAACCCCATATAATCAAATCCCGTCTCGCGCAATTTGATGCGCCGCTGATCATGTGGCTCATTAAGCAGAATGGACAGCAGAAATACTGAAACTATGCCGATGGGAACATTAATGAGAAAACACCAGCGCCAGGAAAAACTGTCCGTAATCCAGCCGCCTAACACGGGACCCAGCACCGGTGCCACAACTACCACAATGCCGTAGACAGCCATGGCGGTGCCGATTTTTTTTAAGGGAAATATATCCCGCAAAATAGCTTGTGCCCCCGGCTGCAGGCCGCCGCCGCCCAGCCCCTGCAACACACGGAACATCAGCAACGTGCCGAATGTTGGTGCCATGCCGCACATCAGTGAACTGGCCGTGAACACGGTCATGCACAAGAGAAAATAGCGCTTGCGACCCAAGAGGGCAGCCATAAAGCCGTTCAGCGGTAACACGATGGCATTCGCCACCAGATAGCTGGTAAGCACCCATGTGCTTTGATCAATGCTGGTGGACATATTGCCCGCAATATGCGGCAGCGACACATTGACAATCGTGGTGTCCAAGACTTCCATGAACGCGGCCATGGCCACTACGGGCGCAACAACCCATGGATTAAATGTGCGGGGCGGAGCGATAATTTCACCGGCCTCAATAGCGCTCATCGCACCTTAACCTCCGGCACCGCGGACATGCCGGCCGCCAGATAGGGCATGGGTTTGGGCAAGTCTTTGAAAAGAATTTTAACCGGTACACGTTGCACAACTTTTACGAAATTGCCCGTGGCATTCTCCGGCGGCAACAGGCTGAATTCCGCGCCCGAGCCGGCCTGAATGCTTTGCACATATCCCTTGAAGGTATATTGCGGATAGGCATCGATGGAAATAGTTACCGGATCATTAGGCTTCATATAGGTCAGATCCGTTTCCTTAAAATTGGCGACAACCCACATATTTGGCCGCACGATGCTAAGCAAGGTGGATCCAACGGTCACATAATTTCCCGGCTCCACGGATTTTTTCGTCACATATCCGCTGACCGGGGCGCGGATCGTGCAATAGGACAAATTCAATTCCGCCTGCTGTAATTCCGCGCGGGCCTCATCCACCCGCCCGGTGCTGCCGCTGACATTGCTTGTTGTCTGCCCGACCTGCTGGGGCACCACGTTGACCGCCGCCTGCTGCGCCAGCGCTTTAAGTAAATTGGCCTTCGCCTGCAGCAGTTGCGCCCCGGCGGCGACACGGTTCTCCCGTGCCGCTTCCACACCGGCTTTGGCCTCCATCAGCTCGGCACGACGCGATAGCACCGTTTTCCCGGCGGCAGCCAGAATGGCTTTGGCGCTTTCCGCGGCGGCGCGATATGAATCAACCTGCTGCGGTGTCACATCGCCGGTTTTCAGCAACGAAGCATAGCGACGATAATCCGCAGTCGCCTTCATTGCATTGGCGGCATCAGCCACGACATCCGCTTTAGCGCGGGCAATTGCTGCGATCGCGGCGGATACTTGAGCCTGGGCCTGATCAAATGCGGCCGCCGCCTGTGCCTCGCCGGCTTTGGCGGTAGCGATGGCCGCCCGCGCAATAGCCACCTGGGCTTGCGCCCCGCTTAAGGCCGCGGGACTGGTCCGTTTGACCAGTTGCAAGGAATATCGGCTACCGCGGCGCGCGGCAATCGCCTGTTCCAGCATCCCTTTGTAGCGGTCCACTGCCGCCTGGTAATCACGTGGATCCAGCCGCACCAGAACGGTTCCCTTTTTCACATATTGATTATCCAGCACCGGTACGGCCAGCACCTGCGCGGAAACCTGCGGGCTTATATAAATAACATGCGCCCGGACATAAGCATCATCCGTGGAGACATATTTTTCAGCATGAATGTACCACGGAATACCCAGCACCAATGCCAGAATCAGCAGGACAATACCTCCAATGAGAAATATTTTCTTGCGTTTGCGTCCGTTGTCGGCCGCCGTGGATGGTGCTGGCTGCTGGGTACTTGGCCCCGTTGTTTCCGAGGGTGCCGCCGTCGGGCGCATTCTGGGGGTCGATGGATCAGTGGGTTCCGCCATATGTTTTACTCCTTGCCCGCAGCCTTTTGGGCCGCATGTATTCCAAATGGTTATTTTTCCGCCCCGGGCGGAAAACAGCGATTTTATGTTTCCGCACTCTGTTTTTCCGTCCCCGTCACCGGACGTTGCATAATAGCGCGTATTCCCCCCAGCGAAAAGGCCGTTATATGATCGGCGATCTCGTCGATGTCCGATGCACAATAGCCGCCCGTGCCCCGCATCTTAAGCACCACCGCCCGGCAGCGCAGATAATATTGGCATTGCCCGGCAATGCTGGAAACCACCAGATTCAGTTCACTGGGCGAAAGCTTGCGATCACCCAGTAATTCAACCACGGCAATCAATCGGTTGCGCCACGGTTCAATGACATCATGAATATAGCGCTCAAGCGCCGGCGACGGTTCAAATTGCTCCAGAGACAACATCCGGAAATACCACTCCGGCCTGCTTTCATCAAGCAGTGAATCCAAGGCCATGCGGACAAATGACCTTAAAGCTGTCAATGGATCGCCGGTGGATAAATGATCCACATCCTCGGGCATTAAATGGCGGCTTAGCCTTCGGCCAAATTTCAGCGTTTCAAGATACAGATTCTCTTTGCTGGAAAAATAATAATTGACCGCCGCAATGTTGGCACCCGCTTTTTCACAAATCGTTTGAATTGTAGCCCGGTGAAATCCGTGCATCGCAAACACCTCGCCCGCCGCGATCAGCAGACGATTTTTCGTTGAATCATCCGGTGTTTTTTCAATATTTTTCGTCACATCACACTCCAGTGAGCTTAATCATCTAAAAATCATTTTAAAAAGCCCATTTGAAATGTCAAATGACCGGTAC
>JAKATV010000046.1 GCA_021818565.1 Planctomycetota bacterium | reverse complement strand
CTTGGAAAAAAATATACGCGAACGCATACCCGAGATAACCGCCGTTATATCCGATGATGAATCCGGCGATTGACCCAAGCTTCCCAGCCGATTTAATCAATCGCAGAAATACAGTTATTGGCGCGAAACAACAAAGTTGCTCGGCACCTTTGTTTCGAAATCCGGGCGGTTTCACGTTTGGCCCGTGGGTGTGGTATTATCTAGAGAGCGTTCAGACCGGCGACCACCGTCGGAATCACCGGGGGACGAATCTAAGGATTGCGATGAATGCCGACAATCAGTCTATTTTTTGGGATCGTCATTCGGATGTACTACGATGATCATGCCCCACCCCATTTCCACGCATATTACCAGGAGCACGCAGTTGTTATTCTTATTGATACATTGGCCATCCGTGACGGGTACCTCCCGCGCCGCGCCATGGCGATGGTACTCGAATGGGCGGCCGCGCACCGCGAGGAACTTTACACAGATTGGACTTTGGCGGCAGAACACAGGCCTCTGAACAAGATTGACCCGTTGGAGTAGGTAAAGATGGATAAGATCGTCAAAAGGGTACAGCCGTGCGGTGGGTTCGAGTTGGAAATCGAATTCACGGACGGCTTGTGCGGGCGATTGGATGTTTCGCAACGTCTCTTTGGACCGGTATTTGAACCGTTGCGGGATTACAATCTGTTTGAACAGGTTTATGTTGACCAGTTCGGCGCAGTATGCTGGCCAAACGGAGCAGACCTCGCACCGGATGCCCTCTACGACACCTTGGCTAAGGCCTGACGCGTCGGTAATATTCCGGCCTGAGACGTTCCGCGCACAATCGCACGATGCGCCAGAATACCCATTACTCGGACAGGCTCCCAGACCCATATACTGATAAGTCGGTCAGGCTCTTGGAGCATATAATAAACTTGCTTACGTGAACGTAGCATGTAGGTCGTTAAATAAGGAGCACATCATGGCGGTAAAGGTCATCTATCACGGTCATTCCAATGTGGAACTTCATGCCGATGGACACCGAATTCAGGTGGATCCCTTTTATGATTCCAACCCTCTTTCTGACATAAAATCCGATCAACCTGATCCGCAATTTATCTTCTTAAGCCATGCCCATTTTGATCATGTCGATGATGCCGAACGCATCGCCAAGCGGAATGGCGCAATCATCGTAGCCAACTTTGAAATGGCGACGTATTACGAGAATCGCGGCATCAAAACCGTGGGTATGAATACCGGTGGCGGCAGCGCATTTGCTTTTGGCCGGGCGAATCTTGTCCAGGCGTTTCATACCAGCACGTTTCCTGATGGTACCGCGGGCGGTGCGCCGGGCGGCTGGATCCTGCACATCGGCGGCAAAACAATTTATTTCGCCGGGGATACAGCACTTTTTGGCGATATGGCTTTGTTTGGGAAATTATGGAATATTGATTTAGCGTTCCTCCCGATTGGTGATCAGTTTACCATGGGGCCGGATCACGCCCTGCTGGCGGCCGAGATGCTTAAAGCATCTCACGTCATGCCCATTCATTACAACACGTTCCCCCCGATCAAACAGGATGCCACCGCCTTTGGACAGCGTTTGCGCGAAAAGCAAATCAACCCGGTGGTTCTTGCCGCCGGTCAGGAATTCAACTTGGTATAAGCGCATAAATAGAGCCGCCTGCTGCAACGCACAGCAGGCGGCTCAGGTTATGGGAGGAAAACTACAACTGCGACCACCCTCCTCATCGGCAAAATTTGCCCGACACTTGAATATTTTTGACTTTTCCGCGCCAATACCGGCTACTGAGGCAATAATCCTCATTGCTTTCGGATTTGGCCCGCTGGAGTAACGCATGGCAACGACCCCCTCTTTCCATCCAAAATATCCCCTCCCGATTGCCGTGCTGGTCGGTGCCGGTCCGGGTGATATAGGACTTTTCACCCTCGCCGGTGCCCGGACACTGGCCTTGGCCTCGGTGGTCATTTACGACGCCCTGGCCAATCCTGATTTGCTGGCGTTTTGTTCCCCGGAGGCAGAACTCATCTATGTTGGTAAGCGCGCCGGCCTCCACAGCTTTACGCAACCGGAAATCAACGCCATGCTGGTCGAAAAATGCCGAGAATATATGGCCCGGCCCGATTGTCCCAGCCGGTGTGTTGTGCGGTTAAAGGGAGGTGATCCCTTTGTTTTCGGTCGCGGCGGCGAAGAAGCCCAGGCCTTGACGCAGGCGCAAATACCCTTTGCGGTTATTCCTGGTATCACCGCCGGTATTGCCGGGCCGGCGTATGCCGGCATCCCGGTCACGCACCGGGATTTCACCAGTACCGTAACATTTATCACCGGGCATCAACAGGAGGATTCGTCCGATAAATCTTCCGCAGCACCGTCCGGGGATGAAAGTTCCAACCTGGACTACCCCGCTTTGGCCAAGCTCGGCGGCACGCTGGTTTTTTATATGGGCGTGAGAAACCTGCCTCATATTACCCAACGCCTCATGGATTGCGGCTTGAATGCCGACACCCCGGCCGCGGTGGTTCGTATGGCCACACACCCCGAGCAACAAACCGTCGCAGGCACGGTGAAAACCATTGCCCAACTGGCGCAAAAAGCCGAAATCAAGGCCCCGGCCATAACCATCATCGGCAAGGTGGTATCCGTTCGCGAACAGATGAACTGGTTTGAGTCCCGCCCGCTGTTTGGCCAAACCATTCTGGTTACCCGCACGCGGCAGCAGGCCAGCACACTTAGTGATAAACTTCTTGAACTCGGGGCACGGGTTATCGAAGCCCCCACCATTGAAATAGCTAAGCCCACAGACCGCCAGGCGGCTTTGACCGCAATTCAAGACATGACCAATTATGACTGTGTGGTGTTCACCAGCGCCAATGGTGTGCAGTCCGCGCACCAGGCCATGATCGCGTTGGAATTGGACGCCCGTGATTTCGCGGCCACTGTCGCGGCCATCGGCCCGGCCACAGCGGATGCGTTAAACTCAATCGGTATTACTCCGGACATTGTTTCCACGGATGCCATCAGTGAAGAACTCGCGTTGGAATTGATCAATTATTTCAGTCGCATTGATCCGGCCAAAGAACCGGACGCCGCAAAGTTGGACTTAAGCGGGTACCGCTTCCTGCTTTTGCGAGCCGAAATCGCCCGTCCATCACTGGTGAAAATGTTGCGTAACGCCGGTGCTGCTGTGGATGACGTACCGATTTACCAGACGCGCATTCCCGAAAGCTTGCCGGAAAATGCGATTGAAGCCCTGCAAAATGGTACCGTTGACTGGATAACCTTTACCAGCGCCTCCACCGCTAAAAATCTTTTCACCATGCTGCCCGAAAATTTGCGATCCGTCGTCGGCAAATGCCGGCGTCTTTCCATCGGCCCCACGACATCCCGTGCCTTGGCCGAACTGGGATGGCCCGCAACCCTTGAAGCCCAGCACCATGATATTCCCGGCATGGTGGACGCCATGGTGGAAGAGAACCTCCGTGGTGCCGGTGCTGGTGCGTCATAAAGCGATCACTAACGGTTCAATCCGCGGAAGTGCTGCGGAGATTCCGCCATACCCGTGCGGTGCGAAACGATCATCGCCGTCATCATGGCGGCGGTTTCCGGCAGCAGGTGCGGCCACCCGGGGTGGGAGGAGGATGCGGTGGCAAACTGCCGACAGAAATTGTCAAGTTCCTTTAGCGCCTGTGCGGCGTGCGTGGTTGGAGTGGTGGAATCTTCTTCTATCAGTTCGTCCCGGCTTGAAGCCCAGTGATAGCTGAATTCGGAAAGTTTCACGCGGCCCTCCCGATTCGCAGCGCCCAGTTCCCGCTTTAATGATGCTTCCTGATCGGAAATCCGCAGAACCGCCGTGGCTCCTTCCAGGGTTTTCATCACCACGCCGACATTGCCCGTGACATCCGTAAAGTTGTCCTGTTGTCCGCTGCTGCCGTCAATGGACGCATAAAGCGCCGCCGGCAGGCCGACAATTTCAATCGCCGTGCGAAACGCATCCCACGCCAGTACCGATAACGACCGCACCGCGCCATGCTGGATGTTTCGCGCTCGCGCAATAGCGTGATTGGCGGCGGACCAATCACCGGAAAGGAATTGCACCCCGCGAAAGAAATTTTCCGTTTGTTGCGCCTGGCTAAATCCCCATGATCCGGAAAATCGGGGGGCGGTATACAACAAATGCGTTTTGGGTTCCAGATGAATGCTTAAGCGGTGCGCTTCTTCCAACGTTTGCACGGGCGGCCCAACGCTCAATATGCCGATGTTCTGCTGTATGCAGGCTTCAACAAAATCCAGTGACATATCGGCGGGGCGATCCAACAGCACCATTTGAGGAGTCGTTTCCAGCAGCATCCTTCGCAGATCGCCATAAAATGGGACATCAAAAATTTGCCCCACTTCCCGCGCCAACGACAAATTGCGCTCACCCACGACCACAATTTTAAACCAGTCGGTTCCATGGGCCTGTTTTAATGCCTCAATCCAGTCTTTTTGCATCGGATCAAGTCCGACTATCGCGCATGCAACGGCCACAAGTACCCCGCCTGTTAAATAATCTCGCCCAAGTCCCCGTGCGGCGCTTGGCCCGGACCGTCCGGGTCACATCCGCCAATCCTCCGACAGAGGATTATAGGGTCTCGTGCTCTGTCAAGCCTTTATTCAGGACTGACAAAGCACTAGTCGGCAATCGGGACGAAATTGTTCAGAAATACGGAAGGTTTTAATGCACACGCTGTCCCGGCGTGGCCCGTTGATCTACCGATAATAAAAACACATCCTTGCCGCCCGGCCCGCTGGCCAGAATCATTCCTTCACTGGTGCCGAACTTCATTTTTCGCGGTGCCAGATTGGCGCAAAATATGACCAGCCGTCCGGTAAGCTCTTCCGGAGTGCAGGCCTTTTTAATTCCCGCTAGAACGGTGCGCTTGCCCAGCGGCCCGGCGTCAATTTCCACCTTCATAAGTTTATCGGTAGCCTCAATGGCTTCGGCATGAATCACCCGCCCCACACGCAAGTCCACCGCGGAAAATTGTTCTATGCTGCATTCCGGAGCCAGCGGTTCCTCGGTGGCTGTCGGCGTAGCGGGAACTCCCGGTGCGGCCGCAGCGGTTGTATCGGTTTTATTTTCCTCAAGCATGGCCTGGATTTTCCTTTCTTCAACACGTCCGGTTAAATGTTCAAAGGGGTTAATAACATGGGATTCCATGGAGTTTTGTATATCACGCCAGGTTTGCGGACGGATATTGAGGCACTTTTCCACATGGGCCGCCATCTCCGGGACAATGGGCTTGAGATAAATCATCAAGATTCGCCCGCATTCCAGAGCCGCCGTTAAAACGCCCCGCGCCGCTTCTTCATCCGTTTTTACCAGCGACCAGGGGGCCTGCTCTTCCACAAATTTATTAGCCCTATCCGCCAGAGCGCAAATCCGGCGGGTTACCGCCGAAAAATTCCGCTGGTCATAATCCATTGCAATCTGCGACTCCGCGTTGCGGAATTCATTAAGTACCGGCAAGGCGTCTACCGTGACAATGCCCGTCCGACCGTCCAGCAAGCGCGTTAGGATCGGGGCCGCCCGGCTGATGAGATTCGCCAGTTTCCCCACCAATTCACTGTTGACGCGGTTGCAGAAATCCTCAAAGCTCAAGTCGATATCCGCCGGCGACGCCGACAGCCGCGTGGCAAAATAATACCGCAGCCACTGCGTATCCAGATGTCGGGCATACTGCGCCGCGTTGATGAACGTGCCCCGGCTCTTGGACATTTTTTCACCGTTGATGGTCAAATGTCCATGCACGCATAATTTTGTCGGCGGCTTAAGGCCCGCGCCGATCAGCATGGCGGGCCAGAATAGGGCGTGGAAATAAATAATGTCCTTGCCGATGAAATGGTACACTTCCAGATCATCGAGTTTCCAGTATTCTTCCGCATCGGCGGCACCGCCACCGAGATTCTTCGCCAGAGCCGCCAGATAACCAATGGGGGCGTCAAGCCAGTTATAAAAATATTTGTTCGCTTCGCCGGGAATGGGAAATCCGAAAAACGGCGCATCGCGCGATATATCCCAGTCTTTTAATTCCTTGCCAAACCATTCTTCAAGCTTATTGGCCACCGCCGAATCCACCAATCCGCCGCGCATCAGCGCCAGAAGCTGGTCGCGAAAATCTTCCAGATGCAAAAAGAAATGCCGGCTGGAACGACGCTCCGGCACCGCGCCGCTGACGGCGCTTTTAGGGTTAATCAGATCCGTGGGGCTGTAATGTTTGCCGCAAACTTCG
>JAKATV010000396.1 GCA_021818565.1 Planctomycetota bacterium | reverse complement strand
AGCATAGTGAGTTGGCCCGGGTAATTGAACTTACCTTGACGCACCTGGAACCCCGCGAGGCGTTTATCTTACGCCTGCGCAACGGCATTGGCGTAAGTGGAACATTTACTCTGGACCAAATCGCCGCACGCCTGGGGGTTACGCGGGAGCGCGTGCGGCAGATTGAAATGGCAGCGCTGAAAAAATTAAACCATCTGCTGCAAGGTCAGGAGTATCTCTTGGATCGCACAGCCCGGCATCTTGGCAACGGCGTGCGGCAAGTGGTGATGGTGTAACGGCCCGGGGCATGGCACCCAGGTTCCTATGTCCGCATCAGCTTGATCACATGCTCGACAATCTTGTCGATACTGACCATTTCCGGATCTTTTTTGGATCGTTCTTTGAGTTCCACTTGTCCGGTGGCTAACGACTTATCCCCTAATACAATCCGCAGTGGAATACCGATCAGATCTGCGTCTTTAAATTTTACGCCGGGCCGCTGGTCGCGGTCATCCACCAGCACATCAATTTGCCGGGCCGAGAATTCCTTATGCAAGCGGTCCGCGACCTCCCGGGCTTGGCCGTCGTATTTGATGGGTGTAATAATCACTTGGAACGGGGCAATGGCCATGGGCCAACGGATACCGTCCGCATCAGATAGTGTTTCCAATGCACCAACTAATATACGCCCCGGCCCGATGCCGTAGCACCCCATGATCACGCTATGGCTCTGTTGTTTATCATCGCTGTAGATGGCACCCAGAGCGTCGCTGTATTTGGTGCCGAGTTTAAATACGTGCCCCAGCTCAATGCCTTTGCTGAAAATCAAATCAGTGCCATTGGGGGCTTTATCTTCCGCGGTGATATTTCGGATATCCGCGATAATGGCCTTGGCCTGCACATCGGTTGAAAGATGTTGTTTCCAGTTGAAATTTGTGACATGCCAATGCAATTCGTTGGCACCTGAAGTGGCGTTGGCGATCAGCAGGGCGTCGGGGTCAATAATCAATTCGGCCTCAATGGTGTTGGCAACATGCGGCCCGACATAGCCGATGACAAATCCCGCGGCTCGGGCGGCCGCTTCATCGGCGAGTTCCATGGGGCCGGCGATGCGACGAATTTTAGCTTCGTTAATTTCATGGTCGCCACGGACGCACGCGACAATCCATTTTCCAGTCTTGGCGTCGCCGGAGCGAAATACCATAGTCTTGATCATTTGCGTGCTTTGGATATTCAGCAGCTTACAGACCGCATCAATCGCGGCCGCGTCGGGCGTTTGGATTTTTTTGAGTTCCGCCGAAGGCATCTGCGGGGCGGCGGAAAACGCCGGCACCGCGGTGCTTCGGCCCGCGCGTTCCAGATTGGCCGCCCAGGAATTATCGGCGGCCCGCACAACAATATCCTCCCCGGCTTCGCACGGGCAGATAAATTCATGGCTGGCATCGCCGCCAATGGGGCCGCTTTCGGCTTCCACTGGAATGGCGGGAACGCCGCAGCGCTGGAAAATTTTTACATAGGCGTCGTACATATCATGATAGGTGCGATCCAGACTTTCCAGTGAACTGTGAAAACTGTAGGCATCTTTCATAAAAAATTCACGCACGCGCAACAGTCCATTGCGGGGACGGGCTTCATCACGGAACTTGGTTTGAATCTGGTAGAGCGTGATGGGCAGTTGTTTGTGGCTGCTGACATAGGCTTTAACAAGTTCGGTAACGCATTCTTCGTGCGTGGGGCCAAGGATCATCTCCGTGCCTTTTCGATCTTTGAGCTTAAATAGCAGCGCGCCGTAATCAAAATAACGGCCGGTCTGTTTCCATAATTCCGCCGGCAGCAGGGCGGGCATGTGGATTTCCTCGGCATGAATGGCGTTCATTTCCTCGCGGATGACGGCGTTTATCTTCTGCATGGCCCGCCAGCCCAGCGGCAGCCAGTCATAAACACCGGCGCTGATGCGGCGGATTAACCCCGCGCGGATCATAAGTTTATGTGAGAGAATATCCGCGTCGGTCGGGGCTTCGCGGCTCGTGGGAATTAAGGTGCGGGACCAATACATCGGGGAGTACTCCAAAAAACTTCCAAAGAACCATAAAAGGCAAGCCGGCAAGGGCCGCCGCCGATTATGGTGTCAGCAGTTTGTATAAGCACAGCGATTTAATTGCAAGCGGGGTCACAAATCACCCGAAAATCGTGGCAATATTTCCGCTCAAACGGGCCGTGCGGCCAAAACCCACCCGGGAACCTGCCAGAGTAATGGTCGTATTGCGACGGCGGGATTTTTGGCCTTTTGGGTGAGCATCGCCTCATAGAGCACGGTTGTAATAACTGCCAGGTCGGTTCGCGGAACTGGATCAACCACCGGATGGATCATCCAGTGGTCTACAAGTAGCTCTACAAGGAGCGGCATTTACTTGCCCGTGACGCATGTCATGGCGATATCACGCCGTGCGGCAGCGTTTTCCAGCACCAGCTTTACGCGCAACGGAGATCGGCCTGATTCGTCAAAGACCGTCAGTGTATTCGTTCCTGGTTTCAAGTAGCAGGAAGGAATATATAGCCCTTTGGTCATCACCGGATCCGGGTAGCGGCCCAGATTATGGCCGTTAAGCCACATATAACCGCCACCGCAATAGCCCCAGGCCGCCCGCATCACTGGATGTTCACCGTGGCTGTAGTGGGGCAGTGTGAACGTGCTGCGGTAGTAGCAGGGGGCATCAGGAACTTGGGTAAACGTGTGCCAGTGCGACCCCGTGTCCACACGCCCGCCATGCATGCGCCAGGAGGTGATCAGCCCCTTATCTTTAATGGCTGATTTGTATTGATAATGCTCAAAGCCTAATGCGGGAAATGCCTTCAAGGGCTTGCCGTGCGTGGGAACCAGCACGCTCAAAACATTGCCGGATTGGTGATGCCAGAATTGTGCGGCCTGACGCCCAGACCGGGTTTTCGCCCGGATGACGGCGAGGCGTGCGGAATTAAAGACGACCACTGAACCGCGTGGAAGATTTTTCCAGCGCAGCACCAGATGATCGGCGGTAATTGCGGGCAATGCGACACGAAACCAAATCGCCCCCGATCCCGAAGGAATTAAGCCCGGCGCTTTGGGTAAGGGCTTAAATTTTGCCATGTTGCCGCGATCTTCCATGACCTGCATCATGGCATTGATGGGCGGGGTGGTGATTCGGCGGTAAGACCAGCCGATGATGCCGCCGAGCTTAATAGATTCAAATTGTGTCGTAAAGTGCATCAGCCGCACACTGCCCCAGAGCTCTTTCTGGGCAATAAGAGCAAACGGCCCGGAGTAGGTCCAGTGCTTGCGCCGACCATCACAGATCGTCAGAATCGCCAGCGTGTTAACACCCGCTTTCAAATTAATATTGGCAATATGACCGGAAATATCCGTTTGCAATCGGCCATTGGCAAATACTTCACCCCAGTCTTTGACGAATTTGATTTTCAGCTCATAGGCTCCGGCGGCGGGAACGGTAATTTGCGTGCGGTACCATTCATACGAACCTGGATAATCATCAGCGCCCATAGGCAAAGGATCAGTGACAGGCAGCCAATTCTCAGCGTTGAAGCTTGCGCGGGCGGGCGTATCGGCCAAGCGTATTTGCCAATGTTCCAGTAGTGGTGCGCTTAGCTGCACAGGCACGGCGGTATTGGTCGGGGCGTTGAAGATCAGCGGCGTAGTGGATGCAGTGTATAACTTTGCTGTAGATATTGTCGCGTTAAGCGGTTCGGTCGTCTGCAAACGCAGGGTATTTCTTTGGCGTGTCAGCGTGCCGACGTAACGTGGGCCAAAAATGATCACGCGTTTGCCCGCATCGTGGAGAAACCAGGTACGACGGGCCAAACCGCGGCGCACCACAAAAATTCGCAAACTTCGCCGACGAACAGTCAGACTATAAATTTTAATCCCACGTGCGGGGATATTGGTATGGAGATAATATTGATGGGTAAAGATTCCTGCTTCTTTAAATCCGGGTGACGCGGTCGCCGGGCCTGAAGTTTGTTGATTAAAGCGAAGAAGTATCGCTGAATTGGCAGGCCCGTAGGTAATCAGGCTGGTAACGTTTCCCTGATGGACGATCCGCAGAATCCGTGCACATCCGTGCTGGAGAATAAAGTAACGGTTTAATATAAACTTGCTGACCATGGGGAACAGATGTTGCGGTGGAATGGAAATCGGACAGCCGTCGGGAGGGGTGCACGTGACCGTGCGTGGAGACAAATTTTGAAAAAAATCGATGCGCCCATGCGGGCTGACCCGGCTGAAGGTGCGTATGCCCCAGGGAATGCCTGAAATATGAACCCCAACATTGATGCTGGTTTCCAGAATTTCTTGAAATGAGCGGGCGAAATCGTTGGTGAATTTATAATGGTAATATAAGGCTCGCAGATCACCGGCTTGCCCGATGGGGGCGGCAAAATCATAGCTGGCTTTATTAATATTGTCATAAAAATGCGATGGAGTCGTACCGCCCACGGCCATGTATACGTCGTACCCGTTGCCGCCATAGCCAATAACATGCCATGGAGCCTGATAGGTCAATACGTGCCGTCCTGGGGCACGATGGCGATAATCGGTATACCATCCGCACCACATTTCCGTCGTGTACCATGGGCTGGTGCGATCCAGCGAAGGCCACGGCCCGACGCCTGCGGGGCTGGCTCCGTGGTGTTGGCCGCTGAAAAACATGGGCACGGTGATGCCCAGGGAAATGGCTTTGTGATAAAGATACTGGTAATAAGGATTAGGTAAAACCGCGCCCCACCCCGCGCTATCTTCATTTTCCAACTGCACCATAATTACCGGGCCGCCATGGCTGATCTGATTGGCGGCGACAATCGGTAACAGTTTGTCAAAATATCCGCCCACGGCATGCAGGAATGGCGCATCACCCTCTCGGATGGCCAACCCGGGGATAAACTTCAACCAAATCGGCAGGCCGCCGCTGTTCCATTCACCATTGCTGTACGGCCCGACGCGCAATATGGCATAGAATCCCATTTTTTTAACCAGATGCAGATAGGCCGCCAGGTTTCTCCGGCCATGAAATTTGAATTGCCCCTTTCGCGGCTCCTGATAACTCCAAAAAATGTACGTTTGTACACAATTAAAACCATCGCGTTTCATTTTTAACAGCCGATTTTTCCATAATGCTCGCGGCACGCGCTGATAATGCAGGGAGCCGGAAGCCAGAAAAACCCTTTTGCCGTTGATGATAAAGCCGCAGCCGTCAAAGTTGATAAACTTCCCGGCATTGCCCCGCGGTGGGAAAAAGGAAGCACTCGCACGGTGTGGTGGCAACATGCTGATGGTCAAAAACATTACAACGAGCATCAGGGGATACCTGATCGGTAATGTCTTAACAGGCGAATAGTTGATTATTTGCTGTGCCATGGCGAAGTTTCATCCTTATGCTGGGCGTGGGCTTGGTATGGGCAATGTGGTAGAGCCATCAGGGCGGCCCCTGTTGGTAAGCCCCTATCGGTGGCGGCGTCGACCGCATGATGGCATCGAATGCTTTCCGATCTGACGGCAGCCAAATGCATAGCTTCCATCGCCAGCGAGCCAGGAGGGTTTGCGGAAAGTGGTGTGCCTGGGCATAGCGGTAGGCCATGATGCGATCCGGCCATTGCATGGCGATGTCTTTTTTGCTGTAAGAATGGCGCTGATCAAGTAATTGCCAGAGATGATAGGCGGCACTGGCCGAGACTGCATCGTCACGTTTTACGAAGGGCGGTCTATAATCGCTTAAAGGCAGGCCATCCAATTTGGAGTAACCATTATCACCTTTCGGTCCGGCAAGTGGATCAAGAAACATTCCTTGAACCGCCATATTCAGGCTGCCATTGCGCGCCAGCCGTACCGGATAAACGCCGGGGCCTTTTAATAAAAAGGTGGTGTACATGCCGCCCCAAAACTGTTTGATGCGGCTTTGCGCCAGGGGCTTGTCCGCTTGCCACGCAACGGCCGGGGGCAGGCCTTGCGGAAACACCTGAACCGTATAGTCCCGCACCATATTGAAGCCGCTTTCGCCGTCCTTATTATGGAAATAAAAGGACAGGCGGTATAAGCCCTTGGGAATGGTCACCGCCAGCCACATGTCCGGGCCTTGGAAGAATCGGGGATAATCCTGGCCATCATCATTCCATTCACCTTCCACGCGCTGGCCCATATCCGGATCATAAAGTGTGCGGCGCAATGTGGAATGATCCCACGCAACATAGTAGCGCATATCCCCGGATTGCAGCATGTGCGGTGATGCCTGCTGTTCAATCCGGGCGTAGCCCATACCGCCGATAAAAATATCCTGG
>JAKATV010000184.1 GCA_021818565.1 Planctomycetota bacterium | reverse complement strand
TTCCGATCTTTCGCAAACCGCGGCATGACATGGTGGTCCTGGCGCAGGGGATGATACCGCAATGGAATCCTACCAGCTTTTCGCCGGTGCAGATTGGCAGCGATGGATTTGTGGCGACACCCGATTCTGTTTCTCCGTGTACCACCAACGTTCCAGGAATATTTGTCGCCGGTGCCGCCGCCGGCCCCAAAGACATTGTCGATAGCATTGCCGAGGCCGGTGCCGCGGCAATGGAAGCGGGCCGTTATTTAAGCCAGCGAGCGCGCCTTGACCACACCGCGCGAACCGTAGCGCTGGAACTCATTGCGTAAAAGAGGTTGACCATGGACAACATAGATGAAAATGTCGTGCGGGATGCCGCGATGCCCACAACGCCCCGGGTTGGAGTTTATATTTGCCGCTGCGGCGGGAATATTTCTGATGTTGTTGATACGGAGCACGTGGCCGAGATTTGTCGGCTGATTCCCGGTGTCGCGGTCTCCAAAGTTCACACGTTTATGTGCTCAGATCCCGGCCAGCAGACCATCAGCGATGATATCAAACAGGAAAAACTGGACCGGGTGGTGGTGGCATCCTGCTCGCCATTCCTGCATGAATTGACCTTCCGGGGAGCTGTGGTACGCAGCAAGATGAATCCCTATTTATACGAACAGGTCAACATTCGCGAGCAGTGTTCATGGGCTCATAAACACGACCCGCGCGGTGCCACCGCCAAGGCCATTCAACTTATAAGTGCGGCCGTCGGAAAAGTCAGCCGCGCGACACCCCTGGCGAAAATCCGACTGCCCAATCACCGTAGAGCGCTGGTGGTGGGCGGCGGCCCTGCGGGCATGAAAGTGGCTGCGGATTTAGCGGCGTGCGGAATTTCCGTGGTACTTGTGGAACAGTCGGATCGCCTGGGTGGAAAATTACACACCCTTAACCGTCTGTTTCCCACGGGACAAGCAGCCATACAATTGGCCGCCAAAATGGAATCCCAGGTGCTGGCCGATCCGAAAATTGAGATATTGCTGAACAGCAAAGTCACTAAGGTAAGCGGCTTTATTGGTAATTTTGAAGTTGGCATTCATGGCAATTTCGGCCCATCCGGAAAAACCACCGAGATTCATACCACGGTCGGCGTTATTGTCATGGCCACTGGATTTAAACCTTATGTGCCGAGGGAGGGCGAATTCAATTATAAAAAGCACCCAACGGTTCTTACAACGGTAGATTTCAATTCGCTATTGGCCACACAAAACACCGAGGGTCGAACCTTGCGCTATGAGGGACGGTCTATCGGCAGCATTGCTTTTATTCACTGTGTTGGCAGCCGGCAGGTCGATGGCGTCCATACACCCGGCCCCGATGGCCGGCTCAATACGTATTGTTCACGTGTCTGCTGCACCACGGTGTTAAATCAGGCCATGCAGGTGCGCCAAAGATTTCCCGAGACTCGCGTGTACGACTTGCATCAGGATATTCGCACCTATGGCCGGGGGCATGAAGAATACTACACTGATGCTTCCCGCGCCGGCGTGGTATTTTTTCGTTACCACGGGGACGAACCTCCCACCGTAACCAATGCCAACGGACCCACTTCGCCCTTGCGGATCAATGTTAAGGATTATCTATCCTGGGGGGAGGAGCTGGAGTTGGAGGTGGACATGGTGGTGTTGGCGGTGGGAATGACGGCAGGCCCATGTGAAACGCTGGTCGATCAACTGAAACTTCCCCGCGGTGAAGACGGCTTCCTGCAGGAAATTCACCCCAAGCTGCGCCCGGTTGAGATCTCTGTTAATGGAGTCTTGTTGGCCGGCACATCGCAGGCACCCATGAATATTCAGGAAACTTTGGCCGCCGCCGGCGCAGCTGCGGTGAAAGCCCGGGCCATGTTTACCACGGAAGAAGTGGAATTGAATCCATATGTCGCCCAAGTTGATACACATTTATGCGAAGGTTCCGGAGTGTGTCTTACGCAATGTGAATATGATGGAGCCTTGGCGATGGTGGAAACTCAGGAAAATGAGCACTCGGTTCGAAAAGCCCAGGTCAATCCCGGACTCTGTGTAGGCTGCGGTGCGTGTGTCGCGGTATGCCCGACTCAGGCTATCAATGTCAGCGGGTGGCGCATTGATCAATACGACGCAATGGTCGATGGCCTCGTGCGCGATGTAGAGCCCGCAATGGTTTAAGAAGGACGGTCTCATATGGCAAAGAAAGCGATTACGCCTGAACAGAAAAAGGCTCTGGCCGATTTCCGAACCCGGATGGGCGGCACCGAGGAGACGAAGTTAAAGCGGCACAAGGATTTCCTCACAGCCCGCAAAGCCATTCGAAAATCGCTGCAAAATCAGCCGGATACGGTGCCCTCTCTGGCGCAAAGTCTGAAATTGCCCGCTAGCGATGTATTAAGGCATATTGCCGGAATGCGCAAATATGGCGAAGTGCGGGAACTCGGTGAAGCGGATGGATATATCCGCTACGGTCTGACGGAGCCGGAGCCGGCAAGCCCCAAAAAAGCTTAATCCGCCGATGGCTTGGAGAATGGCAAGAGAATGATGAGGTTGTACCATGGCTGGAAAATTTAACCCTGATCTGCATCTGGATATCACCGGATTTGGCGGAAAAGATATCGATATGTGCATGAACTGCGGGACCTGCACCACCATCTGTCCCATGTCGGAAGATTCAGGCGGTGGCTTCCCCCGCCGCGTGATCCGCCTGATTCAGACCGGACAGCAAAGTAAATTGGAGGAGACGCTGGCCCCCTGGCTGTGCTATTACTGCGGTGACTGCACCACCAATTGTCCGCGGCAAGCCAATCCGGCGGAAACCATGATGGCGTCACGCCGGTATCTGACCGCACGCTATGACTTTACCGGCTTGGCGAAATTATTCTATAAATCCGCCGTGGCGGAAATCCTGGCCATTATCCTCGTGGGGTTGTTCGTAACCGGCTTATTTGTGGCGTTCCATGGCCCCATGGTGCTCAACAAGGTGGAACTTAATACGTTCGCGCCGGTGCACGCGGTGGAACTTGGCGATTGGATCATGGCGGCGGTGCTGTCATTTTTTCTGCTGGCGGGTGCCGCACGCATGACGTGGTGGACGCTGGGCCGGAAAAAGATGTTTCGTATTTCACCGCTGATTTTTATTCAGCAGATTCCCGTTTTCTTTGTCCACCTGTTTACCCAGAAAAGATGGAAAAAGTGTGGTTCCCACCACAGTGGAATCCGCTGGATGAAGCACTTGCTGCTGGTATCAGGTTATTTGAGCATGTTGACATTGGTGTTGATCTTGTTGCGCTGGTTTCAAACCGACAAGGTTTATCCCTTCTATTATCCGCAACGGCTCTGGGGATATTATGCCACGATCGCTCTGCTTTATCCGACCGTGGATTTCATGATTTCCCGCTGGCGGCGAAAGGAGCCGATCCACCTGTTCAGCGAGGCCAGCGACTGGATATTTCTGGTCATGCTGTTTCTTACCGCTTTAACCGGCATCATGGTAAACATTTTCCGCGTGGGCGGTTTGCCCATGGCCACCTACCTGATCTATGTCATCCACTTGTCCATTGCGGTTCCAATGCTGGTAGTTGAAGTGCCTTTCAGCAAATGGTCGCACATTATGTATCGGCCGCTTTCCATATATTTATACGGAGTCAAGCAGGCGGCCATGCGTGCGAACCGGGCGGCGGACGAGCCAGCATCGGAAAAAGTGGCCGCCTGATCCAGAAATGTTTTATGCCGCCAACTTACGCGGCGGATCACAGGGTAACGGTAGCATACATAAAGGAGTTTGTCATGGCTGTTCTTGAACTCTCGGATATCGAAAAAAAGATCGCTGATTTGACGCAACGTGTCAATGCGATCGAAAAATCCGCCGGTAACGACCGGCTTGCCATCGGGGTGATGCAGGGTGATCTGGACTCGACGATCGCTGCTTTCATCATTGCGCTGGGAGCTGTCGCGTATGACATTCAAGTGGATATGTTTTTTACGTTCTGGGCGATTGCGGCATTGCGTGATCCCCGCAAGTCCGCAAAAAAGAGCCTGCTTGACCGGATGTTCGGAATTATGATGCCGCGTGGTTCGCGGGCCTTGCCTCTTTCCAAAATGCAAATGGCCGGCATCGGCCCGAAGATGATCCGCGGCGTCATGAAGCAGCGCGGCGTTAAATCCCTTGAGGAGCTCATCAAGGAAGCCGGTGAACTGGGCGTGCGCATCCACATCTGCGAAATGTCCATGAACGTCATGGGCTTTAAGGAACAGGAAATGATGGAATACCCGAGTCTCGATTATGTCGGCGTTGGAACATTCATCAATTTGATAAGTGAATCCAAGCAGGTTATTTTCTTGTGAGTTGCTCGTGGAGCACGGGCTAATGATTTGGCCGGGGATCAAGGATAACTACCATGAAAATTTCAACAACTTACATGGGTATAAAGCTGGCCAGTCCGCTGGTGGTTGGCGCATCGCCGCTGGGAGATGACACCGAACGGGCACGGGAACTTGTTGACGCCGGTGCCGCAGCGGTTGTGATGCACTCCTTGTTTCAGGAGCAATTGGACGCAGATCAGTTTTCCAGTCTTTATCTGCGCGAAATGTATGCTGACAATCAGGGGCAGCAACTGGGATTTATGGATCCCAGCGCGTTGACTACCAGCCCGGAGGAATATCTTGCCCGGATTCAACGCATCAAACGCGCGGTGGGCGTTCCGGTGATCGGTTCGCTTAATGGTTCCCGGCCCGGCGGGTGGATCCGCTATGCCGAGCACATTGAACAAGCCGGTGCCGATGCGCTGGAATTAAATCTTTACGCCTTTCCCAGCGATCCGACGGTCAGCGCTATGGACGTTGAGCGTCAAATGCTGGATATCATCCGAATGGTGACGGAATCGGTGCGCATTCCCGTAGCTGTTAAACTCTCACCCTTCTTATCTTCATTGCCCCATTTTGCCGCAGCCGCACAAAACGCCGGTGCCGCCGGCCTGGTGCTGTTCAACCGGTTTTATGACCCCGCAGGCGATGGCGCTGCTCATGCGTCTAAAACTTCTGAACCCCACGGAGAGAATCCCCATCTGCAACTGCGCCTTTATTGGCTGGCGGTTCTGGCAATGCATCTGAAGACTTCGTTGGCTATTTCCGGCGGTGTCAACAGTGGAGAAGATATGTTTAAGGCGGTCAAAGCCGGTGCCCATGTCTGTCAGGTGGTTTCCGCGATGATGTATCGAGGTCCCGGCGCTGCCAGGGAAATGCTGGCTGACTTCCGTAATCGCATGGAAGAACATCGATGCGATTCTATTGAAGATTTGCGAAGCCGCTCACGATTCGAGCAAATGCCTGATCCGGAAGCCTGTGAACGCATCCGTTACATGCACGCGCTGCAGCGCCCCACGCTTTGAAGCTCACGCGGCACCGCTTACGTGTAACTGGGCTTCGCCGCAACGGCCCCTCTCGGAGTTGGCCGTGCGGTATTCCGGCGGCTTTGGAGCAATGCGACGGTCCTTTGGAAAATCTCGTCAGGCGTGCCGTCGGCGGATATTGGAACCAGCAAGCCTCGCTGATGGTAATACGCGACTAATGGTTCGGTCAAATTGCTGTATTCCCGCAGGCGTGTGCGGACCGCTTCCGGTCGATCATCTTCCCTTTGTTTGAGTTCGGCCCCACACACATCACAGAATCCCTGTTGTTTAGGCGGTTTGCTAGCACGATGGTATACGGCGTGGCAGCGCGGGCAGGTCAGACGCCCGGCGGAGCGCAGAACCGTGCCCTCCAAAGATAGTTCATAACTGATGACCGCATCAAGCGTAACCCGCAACCCGGTCAGCAACGCTTCAAAATCCTCCGCCTGTTTAACGGTGCGGGGGAAACCATCTAAAATAAAGCCGCCCTGACATTGCAAACAGCCTGAACGCTCGGCCACCATGGCCAGCACCAGATCATCAGACACCAGCTTGCCGTGCCGCATGGCCTCAAGCGCCGCAGCCATCGCAGGCGTGGCTTGGCACTGATCCAGATGTTTCGCGGCGCGAAATACATCCCCCGTGGAGAGATGACACGCGTGCAGATGCCCCGCAAGCAATTCTGACTGTGTGCCTTTCCCGACGCCCGGGGGCCCCAAAAGAATCAGCCGCCATGGGTGCTCTGATTTTGGAGGCACCGCGGAACAGGTAAATTGCGGACCTTTGAGCCAGGCGGCGCGATCTGAGCCTGAAGGAGGCACGAACATAAAAACTCCTGTCCGCCCTCAAAGCATAATAAACCCGCCTCAACGCGAAGTGGCAGGAAATTCCGATTCCCGCCATCGTCAATCTCCCGCGAGAACGCCAGCGCTCCGCTACAGCTTTAGAGGTAT
>JAKATV010000138.1 GCA_021818565.1 Planctomycetota bacterium | reverse complement strand
CCGGGCCTGCCGCCGTCAACCCCCAAGAGCCTGTCCGAATAGTCGCACATGCTCCGGGTGCTATTGTACTATGCAAACGCCGTGCGCAAGTAATCCATGGCGTTGAAATAATTAGCGACTGTAGAAATCCGCGGAATGAATCCGGGCGTTATAAAATATATAAGTGATTTTATTATAATGATTTATGAAATATTCGTGGCGCGAAAATGTCAGATCAATTCGCCTGTTGTTGTTGCCGGAATTTTTGGCAACGCATGAACAGTAAAGTTGGCATTATGCCTTATAAATAGCCCGTGCCACATATTGATGCCATGTTTCGGGTGTTTATGCCTGTATAATAGGCATTCGGACGATATGGACTGAATCCGGCGATTCAACCCGTTAATGGCTGGCCATTTATTCCAATGGCGGCTTCTATTTGCGAAGAATATTAAGCCGGCCTCTTGCCTTGGCAATGGCGTTTGGTAGGATGGATATTCTTGGGGACGTAGCTCAATTGGGAGAGCACTGCCTTTGCAAGGCAGGGGTTGCCGGTTCGATCCCGGTCGTCTCCATTTTTTTTAAGAAAAATTCAATTCAGGAATTTTCCACTGGCAATTATTATTCCTTTATGCGTATAATGCGTTGCGAATGAATGATTCGGTTCGCAACGGTCTTTCTCAAAAGCTGCAACCCACCTTGAAAGATCCAGCGCCAACGCGAATCGCGCCATCAGTTTGCGGTGAATTGAAGTCGGGCGATGTACTTAGACTGAGGGCGATGCCACATAAGGACTTGGAAGATGGACTTGTCTGACAAGCCACGTACAGGCCTGCACTGGATCAGCATCTGGTCCAGCGCGTTAATCTGCGCGGTAAGCTTACTGGTATTGGCGGGCTGGTGTTCCGGCGAATTGTCGCTGACGAGTTTGCTGCCTGATATGATTCCGATGAATCCGGCAGTGGCAATCTGCTTTTTCCTGCTGGCGGTCCCCATTGGCTTTCTCGCTTTCCACCGGGAAACCACACCGGCGCAAAATTGGGAAATGATGGCCATCGGAGGCATTGTGGTTTTGGTCGCCATGCTGCGGTTGGGGGCGTATCTGGGCGCGGAAAATCTGCACGTTGATTCGCTATTATTTGCCCAGGAACTGGCCAAAGTGCCCTTCGCACCCAATCGTATGGCACCCAACACCGCTGTGGGATTGTTATTTGGCGGCGCGGGCGTCATGAGTGTGGTCTGGCGAAAAACTTTTACACGGCGCGTTACGGCGGTGGCGCTGGTTGGTCTGTTATTGACGGGACTATACGGCGTTGCCAATTATTTGTTTACCGTTTACGGACACAATTTGCGAGGCGAATATATACCCACCGCCATGCACACGGCGGCGGCGATACTGCTTTTGATGGCGGGAATTGCAGCACTCGACGAGCACCTGCCGATGGTACAACAATTTTTTAAAAAAAGTCCGGGAGGAATTATCATGCGACGGCTGCTGCCACCGCTGATAGTCTTTCCGATATTCCTGGGCTGGCTGAGAATTTTTTGCGAATATCGGCTTCATGTTTCCGGAATGCCCGCGTCGGCGGCTTCGGCGGTGGTGCTGCAGATCATTGTATTTGGCGCGCTGGTTTGGGCTGCGGCCATTATAATGGATCGGCTTGATACCCAGCGCCAGCAAACCCTGTTGCGACTGGAGCAGGCTAAATCCGAACTTGAAATCGCAAAATCGGCAGCCGAGGAGTCGGCCTTGGTGAAATCCCAGTTCCTGGCCAATATGAGCCATGAAATACGCACCCCTCTGCACGGCGTGATTTCCATGATGGAACTGCTGGCGGAAACATCTCTGGACGGTCAGCAGCGCGGTTACACGCAGGTGGCAAAAACCAGTGCCGATGCACTCTTGGCGGTGATAACGGATATTCTGGATTTCTCCAAAATTGAAGCCGGGCGAATGGAACTTGAACCCGTGGATTTTGATCTGCGCGCCTGCACGGAAGATACGGTATATCTCATGCTCTCCACGGCTATGAGAAAAAAACTAGAACTCGGCTGTGACATTGCGCCGGATCTTCCGTCATTGGTGCGCGGTGATCCTGTGCGGCTGCGGCAGGTGCTGATGAATCTGCTGGGCAATGCGATTAAGTTTACGGATAAGGGTGATGTCTGGGTAAAACTTTCTACAGTTGAGATCGCGGAAGGTAAAGTCTTGGCGAAGTTTGAGGTTCATGACACCGGCGTGGGCATTGCTCCGGAGAATGCCAAGAAACTATTTATGGCCTTTGCACAAGTGCATCACGCGGGTGACAAAATATCTGCCGGCACCGGATTGGGGCTGGCGATAAGCCGACAAATTGTTGAGCTGATGGGCGGGAAAATCGGGGTCGAAAGCCAGATAAATCAAGGCAGTACATTCTGGTTTTCTGTTCCACTGGAGCGTCGCAAACCGGTCTGGCTGGATGCGGAAGCGATCCCTGAAGTCCTGCACCGGCAACGGGTATTGCTTTTAATGGCTAGCGCGATCCGTCGCGATAAGCTTCAACATCAGTTGCGGTACTGGAAAATAGAGGTAGAGACCGCCGGCTCAGTGGAAGCGTGCAACCAACTGCTGCGGGCCAATGCCGCTCGCCCGTTTGATGTGCTGTTTTTGGAACATCAGCCGCCGGAACTCAATGCATTGGAAATCGCTAAGTTAATTCACGCGCACGTGGATATGCGGGCACCGAATATTATCGCGCTGGCCAGGGCTGACACCCACATCAGCGCGGAAATACAGCAGGAATTCGGGCTTAGCGGTGTTTTAGGCAAACCGGTAAGACAGTCGCAATTATTTGATCTGCTTATGCGGCTGGTCCACGCCAATCCCACCAAGGTCCGTCCGTCCGAACTTGAGGCAAAGGAAAAACTCCAATTGCCTCCGGGCTATCAGGGGCTTAAGGTGCTCGTGGCGGAAGATAACGAAATTAACCAATTTGTGATTCGGGAAGTCCTTTCAGGGTTAATGCTGCCATGCGATGTGGTTGGCACGGGTCAGCAATGCGTGGATGCCCTGCAAAGACAACGCTACGCGCTGGTATTCATGGATTGCCTGATGCCGGTGATGGACGGTTTTGAATCCGCAAGGCAAATACGCAAACTTGAAGCCGCGGGTGCGGTGTTCAGTATTTTCGGAAAATCGCGGATTCCGATTATCGCGCTGACCGCCAATGCCACCGGTCTGGATCGCCGAAATTCCCTGGAGGCCGGCATGGATGCCTTCTTGACTAAGCCGTTGAATCGCGCTGAATTGGTGCGGACCCTGGTGTCATTAATTGATAATCCCGGGTTGAGTTCACCGGTGGACGGGTGGTCGTCAACGTCGGTGAATGCATCGGATAAATCTCTGGCTCTGCAAGGATCAGATGTCACGCCCACACCGTTCGATTTCAAGCGGCTCAACGAGTATTTTTTGAACGATCAGGCAATGGTCGAGCGATTGTTGGAGCAATTTATCGGGCAGGGGCGACAACAGATTACCAAACTCAATGATTGTATGATCGTAACGGACTGGGAGGCCGCCCGTCGGGCGGCGCACGCCATCAAAGGCACCGCGGCATGTCTTTTTGCCGAGGCGCTGCGGCACGCCGCAAAAGACCTGGAGGTTATCTGCCGGGATCGTGGCCATGAGGACCTTGCCAAGGCCGCATGGAACAAAGTTCAGACAGAAATGAACCGATGTATAGAATATGTGACGATGCGGAATAAGGCGTCCGGTAAAACTCGGTTGGATGAAGGGGCTTAAGGGTATGAAAATTCTCGCCGTCGATGATGACCCTATCGCGCTGGAGATGATCCGCACTGCGTTAAATCGCTTCGGCCACGAGGTTATTACCACCACAAGCGGCCCCGCCGCGTTGGAGCGATTGTCCCAGTTGCCGATTCGCATGGTCATTACCGATTGGATGATGGATGCCATGGACGGCATAGCGCTGTGCCGGGCGATTCGGCAGCGTAAACTTAGTAGATATGTATATGTAATTATTGTAAGTTCGCGTGATGATCCGGTGGATGCGGCGGAGGGAATCGCCGCCGGTGCCGATGATTTTATGGCCAAGCCGTTTGACACCGGGGAACTCGTGGCTCGCATCAAAGCCGGGGAACGCGCTTTATCACTGGAAACGCGCGATGTGACGATTTTTGCCTTGGCCCGTCTGGCGGAATCGCGTGATCAGGAAACCGGACTGCATCTGGAACGCACGCGCAATTATGTGAAGATCATTGCCCAGCAGCTTTCACAACGCCCGGAGCTCGCGTCGACCATTCATGCCGATTTTGTGCAAATGCTCTATGACACCAGCCCCTTGCATGACATCGGCAAAGTCGCCATTCCAGATGCCATTTTGCTCAAACCTGGCAAGCTGACGGCTGATGAATACGAAATCATGAAACGCCATTCGGCGATCGGGGCAAACACCCTGGAGGAAGTGCTTCAGAGTTACCCCGGGGCGGAATTTTTGGAAATGGCCCGCGACATTGCCGCCACGCATCATGAGCGTTATGACGGTCGCGGTTATCCCAAGGGATTGACGGGCGAGCAAATTCCATGGGCCGGGCGCATTATGGCCTTGGCCGACGTTTATGACGCGATTACCTCGCGGCGGGTTTACAAAGCGGCGGAAAGCCATGAGCACGCCTGCAATGTCATTCGCAACGAATGCGGAAAACACTTCGGCCCGCGCGTGGTAGCGGCGTTTTTTGATCGTGAATCAGAAATACGGGAAGTTCAGATGCATTACCACGCCGCCGAAGAGGCCCGCCGCAAATCCAGGACCGCCCGCCAAGACGCATGGAACTGGTAGGCCGCCGTTGCGCGTCAAACGTCCAATCCTTCATACATGGCCGTGCTGATATAACGTTCACCCGTGGAGCACATGACCGCCACAATAATTTTGCCCTTCATATCCGGGCGGGCGGCAACTTGTGCGGCAGCCCAAATATTGGCCCCGGAACTGATGCCGGCCAAGATGCCTTCTTCGCGTGCCAGACGGCGTGCCCATTCAAAGGCATCTTCATTGGTGACCTGAATGACTTCATCCACCAGATCAACATGCAGATTTTTTGGAATAAAGCCTGCGCCGGCACCCTGAATTTTGTGCGGGCCGGGCTTCAAAGGCTGCCCCGCCTTGCACTGCGTGATAACCGGTGAGCCGGTAGGTTCTACCGCAATCGCTTTAAATTTGGGATTACGCTTTTTAATGACTCCCGCCACTCCGCTGATCGTACCGCCGGTTCCCACAGCTGATACCAGACAATCCACTTTGCCATCGGTATCATTCCAGATTTCTTCGGCCGTGGTTTTTTCGTGAATGGCAACATTGGCGGGGTTCTCAAACTGCTGGGCAATAATGGCATTCTTGTCCGCCGCGGCGGCCTCATTGCACCGTCGGATGGCACCGGGCATCCCTTCGGCAGCCGGAGTAAGCACCAGGTTGGCTCCCATGATCCGCAGCAGTTTGCGGCGTTCCAGGGACATGCTTTCCGGCATATACAGCGTGAGTTTATAACCCTTGGCAGCGCACACAAACGCCAGAGCGATACCGGTGTTCCCGCTGGTGGCTTCCATGATATGGGTGTCTTTATTAATTTTCCCAGCTTTTTCAGCGGCCTCAATCATGGCTGCGCCGATACGATCTTTAACGCTGGACAGAGGATTGAAGAATTCGCACTTGGCGTAAACAATGCCCTGGCCCGCCGGGACAAGGCGATTAATGCGTACCAAAGGTGTATTGCCGATGGTTTTGGTGATGTCGGAAAAAAGCCTGCCCATAAATAATCTCCTTAAATCTGATCTAATTTGTAGGTTATGATGAGTTTAGGGCAATGTCAAGGAAGTTCGACCGCGTTTTCTTGTTTCAATAGAAATGCCACGGGCGCTTGTTTGAAGTTCTTTTTTGAAGTTCTTTTTTACTTGACAAATCCCCCGATCAAGGGAACATAGCGGATTCTTAATCAAGTCGTCCTTGCCGTACGCAATTGCGGCAAGGACGCCGGAAAAAACGAGCTTTGCGAGGAAACCAAATTATGGCAATTGGCGGCATTACACCCGGGGCGGCGGCACGAGCTTCATCAGATATTCCAGAGCGGACATATCGAGGCCCGTTTACCATCATGACGGTTCTGTTTTTCATGTGGGGGTTCATGACGGTGTGGAATGACATTCTCATTCCGCGCTTCAGGGACGCCTTTACACTGAATTATTTTCAGGCCATGTTGATCCAATTCGCGTTTTTTGGCGCTTACACCGTCGGCTCGCTGATCTATTATTTGATTTCCATGTTTTGGGGTGATCCGATTAACCGCATCGGGTACAAAACCGGTGTTATCATCGGCCTGCTGGTTGC
>JAKATV010000425.1 GCA_021818565.1 Planctomycetota bacterium | reverse complement strand
AACATTTACGGATTTACTGCGCCAGATAATTCTTATCGGCATTATCCACGATGATCACCGTGTCGATCATACCCGGCCGCGTTTTTACCGCGAATTTACCCGTGTTCATAAGGTTCTTCCCGATAACCGCGGTATCTCCGGTTGCCGGGTTAAATCTCCAGACGTTAAGCCGCTGGGATGCGATAACTCCGGTATGAAGCAATATATTCGTCGGTGCCGCGGCATACGCCATCAGATACGTTGCATTATTCCCTGCAAGCGTGCCGTCGCGCGTTGCCTGCACGCGATCCGCAATGGATTTGCCTTGTCCGGATAAAATAATGGATTGATCCGGTATGCGGCTGAAATAAGGACGCGAATAGAGAAGTTTCCGGATAAAATGCAAAGGTTTCACCGCAGCGGTGTTCAGGGCATCTTTCCAATTTGGCACACCGGGGGGCCAACTATTGAGCATCCATCGCTGTGCCGTGTGCGGTGTCATCTGCCACAGGGCATCATGCCCATACGCACATCCGAAAGCCCCTGCAAAAACCGAAAGATACAGACCGCGCCTCTGACGAATCGGCGGCTGCGTGGTGCCGGAATCGTAATAATTTTCCGCTATCATCGTTGGTTTGACGACCTTTACGTTGTAGTCATGGGTGATAAGTCGGGTCATATCATAATCGCGGCCATGCCGGCTGGATGATCCTTGAATCATATAAAAATCCAGCCAGGGAGAGGAGGAGAAATATTCCGAATCAGATCGATTCCCACAGGGATGCACACTTACGAGATGCTTGCCGTCGCAACCATCCTTCAGACCGCCGCCGATGGCGTTGACGTAGGGTACGGCAATATGCGGAGGACTGGATTCGCCGCCGGCTACAAGAATCACATTGTCATGCCGCTTGAGTCTGGCTCCCAATCGCAGACCGATGGTATGCAGTTGTCGCGCTGTATATCGGTTCATTGTACCGGCTTTTGCTCCACCCCACATGGCAAATACCATCGCATAAAGCCTGTATTTCGCCGCCGTGCGAATGATATAATCACAATATTCAAAGTACTTGGGATTCAGGGTCGTATGGTCCGCGCCGACATACGCCTGCTGCCCGTAAACATTGGTTTCCCGGGCTTGAGGGTAAAAATTCAGGGTGAACATAAAGGCGCTAAATCCGTGCGCGTGACGATTACGTAAATATAAATCGATGTCTTGATATGTCAACGCATTTATATTCCAGGCCGTATCGGTCAGCAGAAAAAACGGCTTCCCGCTGTGCGCGTTCATCAGAAAGCGATGATTGTCGCCGACTTTCAACCCACGCGGCGGGGGAATGTCGTCAAGTCCGCCGGTGTTCGTCGGGCCAAGCCTTCCCTCGGCAATGCTGGAATTGTCGCCTCTGAACAGTCCCTTTCCCAGGACGCCCGCACCGGCTACGGAACATTTTAAAAAGTCTCGGCGATCCATCGACATCTAAGACTCCTGCTGTGTTCCGCAACCAGACGGTCAGCCAGACCGGCCCCCAGAGTGCTCGGCATAGCCATTCGCTCGCCATCGCACCCCGGCATTACGGCAATTCCGTATGTCCCATGAGATACAGGTCGCACTGGCGAGCTGCGCCGCGGCCTTCGTTGATCGCCCAGACCACCAGAGATTGTCCCCGTCGGCAGTCGCCTGCGGCAAATACACCTTCCACCGATGTGGCATATTTGTCGTATTCCGCCTTGAAGTTGCTGCGCGCGTCGGTTTCCAATCCCAGTTGCTTGACAATTGAATCTTCAGGGCCAAGGAAACCCATCGCCAGAAGCACCAGATTCGCCGGCCAGATTTTTTCTGTGCCAGGTATTTCCGTCATCGCGGTTTTGCCGTTATTTGCGGTCCATTGCACTTCAATGGATTTCACGGCCTTCACATGCCCCTGCTCGTCGCCGATGAATTCTTTTGTGAGCAGACGATAATTTCGCGGATCATGCCCAAAAGTCGCCGCCGCCTCTTCATGACCGTAATCCGTGCGGTAGATTTTCGGCCACTGTGGCCACGGATTATCTGCGGCGCGCGTTCCCGGCGGTTGGGGCATGAGTTCAAAGTTCACCAGACTTCGGCAGCCGTGCCGCAACGAGGTGCCGATGCAATCTGTTCCCGTATCACCGCCGCCAATAACAATGACATCTTTATCTTTCGCCGAGATATATTGCCCATCCCGCAGATTTGAATCCAGCAGACTTTTGGTATTCCCATGGAGAAACGGAACGGCAAAATGAATGCCGGCCAAGTCCCGACCGGGAACTTTCAGATCACGCGCTTTGGTGGCACCGCAGGCCAAAACCATGGCGTCAAATTCATGCATCAATTCATGGACATCCACATCTATTCCAACGTGGGTGTTCACAACAAACGTGACGCCTTCCTGTTCCATAAGTTTGGTGCGGCGATCCACGACGGCACGCTTATCGAGCTTCATATTGGGAATGCCGTACATCAACAGCCCACCGACGCGATCGGAGCGTTCAAACACCGTTACCAGATGCCCGGCTTTATTGAGTTGATCCGCCGCCGCCAAACCTGCCGGACCTGATCCGATCACCGCCACTTTTTTACCCGTTCGCACAGCGGGGGGGCGGGGCACCACCCAGCCATTTTCCCAGGCATGATCAATAATCGCCTGTTCAATGTTTTTAATCGTCACCGGCGGCTCGTTAATGCCCAGCACGCACGACCCCTCACAGGGGGCCGGACATACGCGGCCGGTAAATTCCGGAAAGTTGTTTGTCCGCCAAAGCCGCGTGATGGCCTGTTTCCACTGATTTTTATAAATCAGGTCGTTCCATTCCGGTATGAGGTTATTAACGGGACACCCGTTTTGGCAAAACGGAACTCCGCAATCCATGCAGCGGGCACCTTGCGTGCGCAGTTTTTCATCTGGTAGATGATCATGAAATTCATTCCAATCAAGCACCCGCAATCGTGCCGCGCGACTGGGCGGAATTTCCCGGGCGAATTCCATAAAGCCGGTAGGTTTACCCATGACCCACCTCCTGCTTGATATTGCCGCTGGCCATGGCCGCCCGCTTTTCCAGAGCCTTGCGATACTCAATAGGCATAACCTTATGGAATCGCGGAAGGGCTGTTTTCCAGTCCGCTAGAATGGCTTTTGCCACCGTACTTCCGGTGAGCTTCTGATGCTCTTCAATCATTTCTTTCAATTCGCCTATATCTCCGGGATCAAGTACCTTTTCCAGTTCAACCATGGCCAGATTACACCGGGCCAGGAAAATATCCTCAGGATCGTACACGTACGCTATGCCGCCGGACATCCCCGCGGCAAAATTGCGGCCCGTGGGGCCAAGTATCACTGCGCGCCCGCCCGTCATGTACTCACATCCATGATCGCCCACGGCCTCTACCACGGCGCTGGCACCGGAATTTCTCACACAGAATCTTTCCCCGGCGATACCGCGGAAAAATGCCTTGCCGCTGGTGGCTCCATAAAGGGCCACATTGCCGATGATGATATTTTCTTCGGCTTTAAACGTGCTGCGCCGGTCCGGATATACCACAATCGTGCCGCCCGAAAGGCCCTTGCCCACGTAATCATTGGCATCGCCTTCCAGTTCAATTTTCACGCCACGTGCCAGCCACGCCCCCAGACTCTGCCCGGCAGAACCGTTGAGTTTGATCTCAATGGTGTTTACCGGCAAGCCTTCTTCACCATACCGCTTGGCAATTTCATGGCTTAACGTCGTGCCGACCGTGCGATTGGTATTTTTGATCGGATATGCCAAACGCACAGCCTGGCGCGTTTCCAGCGCCGCCTTCGCGTCCCGGATAATCACATTGTCCAGGGCTGCTTCCAAACCGTGGTCCTGCTTTTTCGTGGCGTATACATCCACGTTGTCATAAACTTTCACCGCCGGGGAAAGTATCGGAGTCAGGTCCAAGCCCTGCGCTTTCCAATGGCGGATGGCTTCGCCGACCTCCAGACGATCTACCCGCCCAATCAAATCATTAAATGTCCTAAAGCCCATGTAGGCCATGAGTTCGCGAACTTCTTCCGCCAGCAGGAACATGAAATTAACCACATATTCCGGCTTGCCTTCAAACTTTTTCCGCAGCACCGGGTCCTGCGTGGCAATACCCACAGGGCACGTATTCAAGTGGCATACGCGCATCATAATGCAACCCAGCGTCACCAAAGGCACCGTGGCAAAGCCGAATTCTTCAGCTCCCAGCAACGCCCCGATGATGACATCGCGCCCCGTCTTTAACTGGCCATCCACCTGCACAACAATGCGGCTGCGCAAATCATTTAGTACCAGTGTCTGGTGCGTTTCCGCCAGGCCCAGTTCCCATGGCGTGCCGGCATGTTTGATGCTGGTCAAGGGTGATGCGCCCGTGCCGCCGTCATGGCCCGCAATCACCACATGGTCCGCATGCGCTTTTGATACGCCCGCCGCAACTGTGCCCACGCCAACTTCCGCCACCAGTTTCACGCTGATGCGCGCGGCGGGATTGGCATTTTTCAGGTCATGGATCAACTGCGCCAAATCTTCGATGGAATAAATATCATGATGCGGTGGGGGGCTTATCAACTGCACCCCCGGCGTGGCGTGGCGCAAACGACCGATATAGTCATCAACTTTATGCCCCGGCAACTGTCCGCCTTCACCGGGTTTGGCACCTTGGGCCATTTTTATCTGCAATTCGTCCGCGTTGGTCAGATAATGAATGGTCACGCCAAACCGGCCGCTGGCGACTTGTTTAATTGCCGATCGTCGCGAATCTCCATTGGCATCGCGCTTGGTAAAGCGTCTTGCATCTTCGCCACCTTCGCCGGTATTGGACTTGCCGCCGATACGGTTCATCGCAATCGCCAAGCTCTCATGGGCTTCCGGTGATATGGACCCTAAGCTCATGGCTCCGGTGGCAAAGCGTTTGACAATTTCACTGGCCGGTTCAACTTCCGCCAGCATCACCGGCGCATCACCAGGTTTCAGCTTAAATAAGCCGCGCAAGGTGCAAAGATGGCCGCTTTGTTCATTAATAATTTTCGCATATCGGGCATACGCTTCGCGGCTGTTGCCGCGGGCGGCCTCCTGCAAATTGGCGATCGATTCCGGATTAAGCAAATGCTGCTCGCCGTTCTTACGCCAGGAGTATTGCCCGCCTTCCGGCAGTACCGGTAGCCGCACTTCACCTTGATCAATCGGATAGCCGATTTCATGGCGGCGCAACGCTTCGCCGTATAACACCGGGAAATCCACGCCGTCGATTTTCGATACCGTGCCGGCAAAGCAGCGGTCAATGACATTGCGATGCAGGCCGATGCCTTCAAATATTTGGGCACCCTTATAACTTTGCAGCGTGGAAATGCCCATTTTGCTCATGACTTTATAAAGGCCCTTGCCGGCCGCTTTAATATAATTTTTGATGAGCTTGTCATCATCAATGGCCGAATCAATAAACCCCTCGCGCCGCAGATTCCACAGCGTCTCAAAGGCCAGATACGGGTTAATCGCATCGGCTCCATAACCAATGAGCATCGCATGGTGGTGCACCTCGCGCGCTTCACCGGTTTCCAGCACCAGACCGATGCGCGTGCGAGTACCCTGTCGCACCAAATGATGATGCACCGCTCCACAAGCCAGCAACGCCGGCAAGGCAACATGTGTTTCATCCATGCTTCGGTCGGTCAGCACCACCAGAGGATAGCCGTCCTCAATGGCTTGTGCGGTTTCCCGGCAGATGCGGTCCAGGGCGTCCGTCATGGCCGATGCGCCGCCTTCGCGATCAAATACCGCATCAATCGTGCGGGTCTTCCAGCCGCGATAATTCAGCGTTTTAATCTTTGCCAATTGTTCATTGGTCAGAATCGGCTGCGGTAACAGCAGGCGGTGGCAATGTTGTTCGCCGGCCTCCAGCAAATTGCGCTCCGGGCCAATATAGCTTTCCAGACTCATCACAATATATTCTTTGTCTGAGTCCAGCGGCGGATTGGTCACCTGCGCAAAAGACTGCTTGAAATAATCGTACACCAGCCTCGGCTGGTCGCTTAAGCACGCCAAAGCCGCGTCATTACCCATGGACCCGATCGCTTCCAGGCCGTTGGTGCCCATGGGCAGCAGCAACTTCATGAGGTCTTCCGTGGTGTACCCCAGACATTGCGCCCGCGTAAGCAGTGTTTCAGGATCAAACGCCGGTACGGTGGCCGGTTTAGCCAGCTCATCCAGGGTCAGCCGCTGCTTTTCCAGCCACTGGCCGTAAGGATGCTCCGCCGCCAGTGCCGATTTAATCTCAGAATCATCAATAATACGGCCCTGCTGGAAATCAACCAGGAACATACGCCCCGGTTGCAGACGGCCTTTTCTCGCGACGTTTTCC
>JAKATV010000128.1 GCA_021818565.1 Planctomycetota bacterium | reverse complement strand
CATCCATATAAATGATGTCCTCCGAGCACCAAGGGGCGCTTACGGGTTGGGTCGCAATCCCCACAATATCGAGCGCTTTTGGATATCTGTGCCGCACCACGCGACAAATATCTCCTAACAAGCTTACCCTCACGCGGCGGTAGGAATCCTCAGGATCGTCCGGAGGCTTGGGCAAAATCAAAAAAACGTAGAACGGTCCCCTTTCATCGAGCTTCATGACTCGGAGAAAACGCTCACCGATCTGCGGTTGGCCCAGGGCATCAACCAAACGTTCCGCCAGTGCTCGTCGACCTAACCGGGGCTCCGCCGCCATGAATCGGACGCAAATCTCATTCTCCGATAGGGTCGCGGTCGGCGGGAAATATTGTGTTCCCCCCAGCATGTGCTTGCTGAATCTATCAATCAACCGATCCCAGTGGTAACTAACATCGTCGGCCTCGATCTGGGCGGCACGTTGCGGGCTGTTGCTGAAATTTGCCCACAAGCCTTCGCCAAAGAAAACGGAGGTCACATTTGAATCCATAACAAAATCGTGCTCGCCGCCTGAATTTGTTTTCCCAAGATAATATGCGAGTATATCCTCCTCCCCTGTCGCTACAACGGGATGCTTAGAAGAGACCAAATGGTTTTTCTTTTCGAGATAGCCGATAAAATCGGGAGTGGTATCCAGCGTTCGCAGGACGATTCCTAGCGTTACGTCGTCCAGAATATGGATATACCCCGCACTTTTCATCACCCAGCCGACTGAGAAGGGCTTGTGACCTTTTGTGTGCTCGTCGCCAGCGATAGACGTGTCGACCATCAGGCTGCCGCTGCCGCCTTTGAAATGTTTGCGGCAGGCCTCGTGCGCCCCGTGCGCGACGACGATACTGTGGAACCGTGGTTTCGTCGGCAGTTTCAACGGAAACCGTTGCCTGCACTGAGGATCGAGAAAAATGCGGTTCGGAAACTGTGTTATCCACCTCTGTGCGCCTACCACCTGCTTTGCCCCGGCCAACACTGCTCGGCGGTACCAGCGGGCCCAACCAATCTTGATATCTGCCGACGCGGGAAAACGACACGCTTTATCAGAGAAAACAAGAATGTCACGGTCAAAGACGACCAAGAGATCGCAGAGTTCCTGTCCCTGCCCTGTTGAGGAACGTCCTTTATCGTTAAACACACGTGGATATGTCCACAGCTTGAGGAACGATTTTTCGGCTAATTCCTGCAGCCGGCGCTCAGAGTCCGTAACGCCACTGGCTCGTCGTATGGGTGAATTGGCTGCTGCAGTAGTCATAGAGCGGACTCGATTTCCGGGACGACTTCGATCTCCGTAATTGTCCCCTAACCATTCGGGATTTGCAATTCCGCCCCGGCCACTTTCCGCCCGGACCACCGGTCAGGTAACCGTGGCCATCTGGCACTCAGCGGCACCAAGTTTTGGAGATGGCTGCGCGGGTATCCAAATGCACCTGCAGCCCGGCCGGCGATCTTGCGACTGGGAACCGCAGTGCGCACGCGAAATGCAACTGACGCCGGAGCATTGAACGCCCACGGCGTGGCAATTCACTCCCACATCGCCACGATGCCCGCATCAAGCATGTCGCCCAACAATTCCACTACGGTGCTGCGGTGGCATTCTTCGTGGTGCCTCCGAGGAGTGCAGGCATTAAAAGCCTGTTCTATTAGCGAATCAGCTCTCAATGGGACAAATAAGCGATGGAATCGGTTGTACCGCAGGCATCCTGCGTGCGTCGGAAACACGACGGGGGCAGGCGGGACGCCGGCGTTACTTAGGGGTCTGTCCGGGTGGTGGCCGGGATTGCGCGGGGGCGGCTGGGGTTGGACGAGCATTCGGGAGTTAGGAGTTGGAGTGCTTTTTGATTATGGGTTAATTGATCGTTGACCGCGTATGCGGGTTGGTGGGTGAAGTTTTATGGTGCCGCGCGAATATTGCCGGGGGTAAAATGTCGTGTTATCAAATCTCGTTCCGCAGGCAACTCAACGCTGCCGCATTGAGCTAAATTGATGTGATTTGGGGATCTGTTGTTGGGGATTTTGGGGGGATGCGACGTGGGATATTGTAATATCTATAGGTTTGAATTCAGGGTGAAAATGGTGGCTTCCGGGGGGACGCGCAGGCGGATGGGGACGCTTTGGCCCAGACCGGTGCTCACGTACATGCGTTTTTCTGCGGGGTTTGCTTCGGAGGTCAGGGTGTACCAGCCGCGTATGTATTGGCGGTGTTTCATGGGGACAAACAGTGAACCAATGAGGGGCAGTCGCACCTGTCCGCCGTGGGTGTGGCCGCACAGCATCAGTTGCCAGGGGAATTGGCGAAGAATCTCAAAGCCGTCAGGATTATGTTGCAGGCAAATGCAGGCAGCAGAGTCGGGAAGGCCGGCAAAGGCGGCGGGGCCGTCGGCGTTGCCGGTCCAGAGTTCATCCATCCCCACAAAGTAAAGTGCTGAATTCTCACGGACAACGCGGTGCCGGCTGTTCCGCAGTAAAGTTATCTGGTGGCCGGCCAGAAGGGTTCGTAACCGCTTATGAATGGCGCGATGGGCGGAACGCGGGCCGACATGTCGCCATGAGTACTCGTGGTAATCATGATTGCCAAAAATGGCCAGCACACCATCGGCAGCGTGCAGCAGCGGCAGAAGGGCTTGAAGTTTTTCCAGGGAACCGGCGCGGTATTCGATCAGATCACCGGTGATAACGATGATGTCCGGCTTTTCCGCCACAACGGTTTCGATCACGCGGCGTAAATAGCGCTGGTCGGTGCTGCCGGTATGTAAATCGGAAAGCTGGGCAATTTTATAACCATCAAACGCGCGGGAAAGCTTGCGCATGGTGACGTTAAAGCGAGTGAGCTTCCAGCGTTTGGGTGCTATAAAGCGCGGCCAGATGAGTGCGGACAGGCTGTAAAAGCCAATGGATTTAATCACCGCCGCCAGGGAGCCATGGTGGAAGATCATTTTTTCAAATCGGCGGTTATGCAGTGACTTTTCAACGTCAAACTGGGGCGTGTTGCGTTTTTTTCGGGCCATGGGCAGTTCCGGAAATTTAATCGTTGCAATATCAACGGCTGGTCGAATCGTACCAGTTCAGGGAGATCTGGTCGAGCAGGCTGGAAGCCTGCACCACAACCGGCCGCTGGGCAGACTGGAAGCCTGCGCCACAATACCGGGTGTAACCGTCAGGATGTTAATTGGTAGCGAATAACAAATTTACTTTGCACGGGCTTGCCGGAAATGATGTTGGGCAAAAAGCGGGCTTGCATCAAGGCATTGATGATCGCCTGATCAATGCCGACATGGCCCGAGGATATCAGAACTTTTACAGCGGCCACGGTGCCGTTGCGGCGAATGGTCAGTTGAAATTTCGGATTGACCAGATGCGACGGCAACGCAAACTCATATTTGAGCGGCAATATCGGATTGGGCGGCGGGACAACGATACTGCCGCCCCCGCCGACGCCGGCCCCACGGCCGCGTCCCGGTCCAGAGCCAGTCGCGGACCCCAACCCGGTGCGCGATCCGGGCTTAAATAATTGAATCAGGCCGTTGCCTCCCCCACCGCCTGGGGCATCGGGCTGGGCACCGCGGGAAGCAACCTGCGGCCCGCGGCTGCGAGTGTGTTGGCCCGGCTTAGAGCGCCGCGTGATTTTAATTCGCAGGGTTTTGGGAGCCAATTGGTGCGCAGGCGCGGCCCAGGTGTTGTGGTCACTTTTAATGCCGATGATCGGCAGCGACGCATGGAACGGATTGGTGTTATCCAAAAGCGCTAGCGCTTGCGTGTGGGGTGTAAAAATGGGCTTATCCGGCAGATCAGGCGGTGCGGGCATCGGGCCGGGCCGCCAGCGAGTTGCGGGATTGGCTGACGTTGAATTTAATCCTGTGGATTGAATAATCCCCCCGATGGCCGTAGCGGCTCCTGCGCCTTGGCCGCGGCTGCCGCCGCCGCTCATGGGGTGCCACATCACAAGCCACCAGACTATCGCCACAAGCCCTGCCTCAAGGAGCACGGCCAGCAAAACGCAGATTAAGGCGGAGACGGGTATCACCCATTCTTGAAGCCGGAGAATAATAAAGCGACGGGTTTCTGCCAGCCAGGCGAGTTCGGCAACTTCTTCGGGTAATAAAGCACGGGACGCAGTAAAGTCGATGAGATCGGATGGTGCAGCATCATCGCTGATGTCTTCGACGGGAATATTGATATCAAGCAAGGGATCAGGCTCGGGCGATGCGTGAGTATCTTCAGGGAGATCCGGAACATTCGGATGATCAGCTAATGCGACATCATGATTTGGCGTAGGAAATTCCGCCGTGGGGATTGGAGTATCCTCTTGACGGTGGGCCAGAAAATGAACCGGAGTTTCACTCATGATGTCACACGGCACAGGCCGCAAAGTCCATAAAAGCTTTCCGGTTGGCTTTCGGGGCCGCAATTAACTAACGGAAAGCACCTTGTAATGAATCTCACCACGAGGCACCGAAACGCGGACGAGCTGCCCGACACGGGCTCGCATCAGTGCTTCACCCAGCGGGCTTTTGGCGGAAACTTCCATGATCTCGGCATCGGAGTTAAACGCGTCGGTATTTAATTCACCAACGAGCCGAAATGTTTCTTCGTCGCCGTTTTTCTGATCCCGCACCTTCACGGTACTGCCCAAAAATACCATATCAGCGGGGATATCATCAGGATTCACAACCGATGCGGCACGCAGGCGGGCTTCCATATCTTTAATCCGCGCTTCCAGTAAGGCCAATTCTTCCCGGGCGGCGTGGTAGTCGGCATTTTCTTTGAGATCGCCTTTCTCGCGGGCCTCGGCGATACGCGCCGAAATAAGCGGACGCTGGTCAATCATTTGCTTAAGCTGGGCTTCAAGCTTCTGTTTTTCTTCCTTGGTTAATAATTGCATTTCCATGCGCTACCTCGCTTACATTAATTAAAAGGTCCACCCTGCCGGCTTATTGCTGCACAGCCGTCTGCCACTATATTACATTCAGTTCAAACCAAGAAACGTCATCATGTGTTGATCATAAATATCCTGTGCGGCGGAATCGGTCAGGTTCAGTCGCAGTTCATTGATGACTTTCGTACCCTCACGAATCCAGAGTTGAAAACAAGGCCCGCAGATACTCAAGTGAATCTGTTCACCCAAGGCCCCGCTAAAGGGACGCTCTTTCATTTTTGGGCCTATGCGGCCACACCGCCGACACTGGATATTACCGGCCGATGCTAATTCCGGCGTCAGAACCGCCTGCCTGGTTTCGGGAATGGGTGATCCAAGTTCCTTGAGCATATCGGCCATCTGATTTCTGGGCATCAAATCCCCATGTTCATCCGCGATACGATATCCACGGGTCAAGGTGTTTACCGCTCCATCCGGGTCCCCAACGCCGCACTGGGCCTGGGCCAGCAGGACATACACCGGCGATAATTCCCCCTTGAGTTGTAAGGCACGCATGAGCACAGGAATGGCCTGTTTATACAACTGCCCCTCCACATACGCCCTGCCCAGCGACATAAAGCCCAGTTCATTTTGCGGGTCAGCTTCAGTCATACTCTTGAAGCGGTCTATGCGTGCTTGATCCACCATACCGAGAAAACTCCAGCCACAACGGCCCGATACGCTGCAACAAAAGCAAAACGTATGCGGAGCCGTATCCATAAGATTCTACCGCGTAATGGTGGCGGAACAAAGTGGATTGAAATGTCTTTACAGGGGCGGGCGTGGCAAATTGTTTTAGCAATTGTCCAGCCGGTAAGCCCCTTAATTGGAATTTAGGCCTGTGGCTCGTGGAACAATTCAATCATCGGCCAAGCTGGCAGCTAATCACGGGCACCGCGGTGCCGGGAAAAATTGCTCCGCCAGACAAAAAAGCAAGGAAACCGGGACAAATTGATAATTAGCAGGCCGGCAGCAGCGTAAGCTGATATTCACATCCGGAAATTTCGGTTATGGTACGTCCCGGTTCCGACTCTGGCTGCAACAAGCCGGATGGATTTACGGACTCAAACGGGATCAGTTAAATGAGTCGTACAAAGTATTGCTGCTATGCGGTCCATGTGCGTGAGGAGTTTTGTGATGCGTAGTCCACTGCTTAAACGAATCGGAGCGACGGGCATGATCCTGTCGTTGGTTGCGCTGTTGCTTACCGCGGGGAAACCGCTGTTGGCCGCCACGACGGATATGACCATTAATGTGAACAAGCCGGGCATTCATGTATCGCCCAATTTATGGGGGATATTTTTTGAAGAAATTAATTACGCCGGGCAAGGTGGCCTGTATGCGCAACTGGTAAAGAACGGCACGTTTAAATGGATTGACACGCAAAATCATCCGGCCGGCTGGACGTTGGCAACAAAGGGCCGGCACCAGGCGAGC
>JAKATV010000351.1 GCA_021818565.1 Planctomycetota bacterium | reverse complement strand
TTCACCGCGCAGAATGGATTCCGACAACGGATCTTCCACAAATTGTTCAATGGCGCGCCGTAAGGGCCTAGCGCCAAAGTCCGGGTTGTATCCCTTCTCAATCAGAAAATCATGGGCCGCCAGCGTAGTTTCCAGCTTGATACCCTGCTCAACGAGTCGTTTGGTAACCTTCTGGATTTCAATGTCAATGATCCGATACAGATCATCTTTGCTTAGCGGCCGGAAGATAATCGTATCATCCAGACGGTTGATAAATTCCGGCCGGAAGAATTTTTCAACTTCCCGCAGCAGACCGCGTTTCATCTGTTCAAAATTCTGATCCAGATCGCGCTTGCCGTAGCCGAAGCCTTGAATGCCGCCGCTCTTTATCAGATCAGCGCCGATATTGCTGGTCATAATCAGCACGATGTTCTTAAAGTCAACCTGCCGACCGACATTATCGGTCAGACGGCCTTCTTCCATGATCTGCAACAACATGTTGAACACATCCGGATGGGCTTTTTCAATTTCATCCAGCAGCACTACCGCGTAGGGCCGCCGGCGAATGCGTTCCGTAAGCTGACCGCCTTCTTCATAACCGACATACCCCGGAGGCGCGCCAATCAATCGGCTGACATTGTGTTTCTCCATATATTCAGACATATCAATCTGAATGAGAGAAGCCTCATTGCCGAACATGAACTCCGCAATCGCCTTGGACAACAGCGTTTTACCCACGCCCGAAGGTCCCAGGAACAGAAATGTCCCCATCGGACGGTTCGGATCTTTCAACCCGGAACGCGCACGGCGAATTGACCGGGAAACCGCCTTAATCGCGTCATCCTGACTGATCACGCGCCGATGCAGTTCAGATTCCAATTCCAGCAGCCGGGATGCTTCAGCATTTTCCAGCCGCGTCAATGGAACACCTGTCATTCTACTGACCACTTCAGCAACGGTTTCTTCATCGACCACGCCGTCGACTTCCTTGGCCTGCTCACGCCATTTCTTCTGCTCCTCATCTTTTTTGCGGCGCAGAGCTTCCGCCTGATCCCGTAATTCCGCGGCTCGTTCGTAATCCGCATTTTTTACGGCCTCATCCTTTTCCATGGTCAAACGCTCAATCTGTTCTTCCACTTCCGTCAGATTGGGCGGCTTGGTCATGCTTTTGAGTCGAATCCGCGCTCCAGCTTCATCAATAACATCAATAGCCTTATCCGGCAGGCACCGGCCCGTTATGTACCGTGTGGAAAGCTCCACAGCGGACCGCAACGCCTCATCGGTAATCTGCACGCGATGATGGGCTTCATACCGATCCCGCAAACCACGCAGAATCTCCAGAGCCTCTTCCTTGTTGGGTGGCTCCACCATCACCGTCTGGAATCGCCGCTCCAGGGCACTGTCCTTTTCCACATATTTCCGGTATTCATCCAGCGTGGTCGCGCCGATGCACTGAATTTCACCCCGCGCCAGCGACGGCTTAAGCACGTTACTGGCGTCAATGGCCCCCTCCGCGCCGCCCGCGCCCACCAGCGTGTGCAGTTCATCAATAAACAGCACCACATTTTTGGCCCGCCGCACTTCATTCATGACCGCTTTGATACGCTCTTCAAATTGTCCGCGGTATTTCGTGCCCGCCACCATCATGGCCAGGTCCAGCACCACAATTCGTTTGTCCACCAGAATTTCCGGTACATCGTTTCCGATAATTTTCTGGGCCAGCCCCTCAACAATCGCCGTTTTCCCAACGCCCGCTTCACCCAGCAGAACCGGATTGTTCTTGGTCCGCCGACAAAGAATCTGAATAACCCGTTCAATTTCATTATTACGCCCAATCACCGGATCCAGCGTCCCTTCCCGCGCCAGTTCCGTCAGATCACGCCCAAACGAATCCAACGCCGGCGTGCGGGACTTGGTTTTGCCGCCTTCTTTGCTTTCAGATGAACCTTCACTTTCCACCCCGGCACCCAGCAGGTTCAATACTTCTTCGCGAACCTCTTCCAGTTTCAAGCCCAGATTCATCAGCACCTGCGCAGCTACGCCGTCCCGTTCACGCAGCAGTCCCAACAGCAGATGTTCCGTGCCAACATAATTGTGGCCCAGATTTCGCGCCTCTTCAATCGCATATTCAATCACCTTTTTGGCGCGCGGCGTCTGCGGAAGTTTCCCCATCGTAACCATATCCGGTCCGCTCTTAACCAGCTTTTCAACTTCCAGGCGAACCTTGCGTAAGTCGATATCCAGATTTTTCAGGACCGTCGCACCAACGCCGGAACCTTCCTTAACCAGACCCAGCAAAATATGCTCGGTACCAATGTATTCGTGGTTAAATCTCTGAGCCTCCTGATTGGCCAGAGCCATCACTTTCCGTGCGCGATCTGTAAAACGTTCGTACATAAATACTCCTGGGAGCGCCATCCGCACCATCGGCGGATATCCGCAACCTTGTGAATTCTACGGATAGCAGAGCACTATAATCAAGTACCCAGGCAAGCAAAACCGAAAAATCCGCGTTTCACAACAATTATTATCGGCAATTCTCCGCCATTACGTGAATCCCAAACCTGTACCCCAGGAAGAAGCGATGAGTTAGGAATTGGAAGTTAGAAGGCTTCAGCAGCGATCCCGCTCCTATCTTGCTTAGTAGGCAAACCCGCTGATTCCTCCATCCACTGCACTTACTGTTAAATACTGAACGTACTGATCAATACTTAAATTGGAATCTCGAATCGCACGCCAATGATCATGGATCATGGACCACTGACTTTTCCGAAATCAAGAGATATCGATCCGTGGCCGTTGAAGCACAACGCCGCGTCCTCCCCCGTCTCTACGCCCTCAGTGATCTGTGGCTACCCCCCCCTCGTTAATCTGAGTAATCGGCGAAATCTGTGGATCTACGCCGCTCTCACCTGCACTTCCGCCCAGCGAACACGTAAAATACGGAAGTGTTGCGCTTTGTGCTTTTCTCGGCAGGCGAAGACTACTGCGGCCCCCGCTGTATTCCAGGTTCCAGGTTCCAGGTTCCAGATTCCAAGCTCCAAGCGCCCTCCGTCGTATGCCAGAACTCAACTTTTTTATTGATGTTTTTTAATGCACCAGCAAGGATTCGAACCTTGGACCCGCTGATTAAGAGTCAGCTGCTCTACCAACTGAGCTACTGGTGCTTCAGAGCCTCTATCCTACTTGCTTTTACACTGTTTTCAAGTCCCCGTTCCAACTCCTGGCAAACCGGGCGTGGCAAACCTCATCCTAATAAAGGTACCTGACACCTTTTCTGCGAGCCCCAACTCCTGACTTCTGCGTGCTCGTTGCCCCCGCAACCGCGCCCGCTACCCCTGATGCCATAATTCCAGCATCAGGCAGGCGAACAGGCGATGGGTGTGATCGCGGTGGGATTGCTGATGTTCTTGCAGCAGCTTCTGCAAAAACCTCTGGCTTTCGGCGGACTGGAAAAATCCCGTTTTGGAAATTAACAGGTCGTGCAGAGGTTCACGCAACTGTTGGCGGAACCATTGGCCGATGGGTAAACCAAAGCCCTGTTTGGAGCGCCGGGATATGACTGGTGGAAGTAGGTCGGGGAAACTGTTTTTGAGTGCCAGCTTTCCGCTGCGGTAATTCAGCAGTTCTGCCGTGGGTATGGCGGCGGCGCAGGCTGTCACGTGGTGATCCAAAAATGGGCTGCGAACTTCCAGAGCGTTGGCCATGGACGCGCTATCCACTTTCCACAGGACATCGCCCGGTAAATAATGCCGCTGATCAAGCTGCATGGCACCGCGCGCCGCATCAGATAACTTTTCCCGCGCGGCGGGCCACGCTAACAGGAAATCATCCTCCGAAAGTCCCGGCAGCAACGTGTGAATATCCGTTGGGAAAAATAGTCTGGTTAATGCGGCGTAGCGTAGCGGCCAGGAGGTTTGCTGGGTTGCGGCAGCGAACCGGCGTGTGCGTGGTTGCGGATTTACAAGCATGGCGGCATTCGCCAGAACCCGCGATAACCCGGGTGCCGCGGTAATGAGTTGTATGGCACGATAGCGGTCATACCCGCCAAAAAGCTCATCCCCGCCGTCACCACTGATGGCGCAGGGGGCGACCATGCGGGCGCAATTCGCCAGATAGTACGTAGGCAAAATAGAGGAATCGGCAAAGGGCTGACCCAGCGTATAACGCATCAGCCATTGCAGAGTCTGCATAACATCGGCACCGGCGCTTACCTGAAAGGTGTGATGCTGCGAGCCAATATGGCGGGCCGCGATCTGGGCAAAATAGGTTTCATCAAAGGCCGCCTCGGCAAAGCCGATACTGATGGTATTAATGCGATCTAGGCCAATCCTCGCGGCGTGGCGTTGCATAAGTCCGGCGATGATCGTCGAATCAATTCCACCCGAAAGAAAACACGCCATGGGAACGTCTGCGTGCATTTGGGAAGCAACCGCGGCGCTGATAACCGCTGAAATATCCGCACCGTCCGATGCCGGCGCATTCGACGCCGACACAGCGGGCTGCCAATAATATTGCCGGTGGAGTTGATCCTGGCGGGCGGTTAAACATTCCCCGGGGGATAATTGAAAAATGCTGTCATAAATGGTACATGGCGGCGGCAGGTAGCCATGCGCCAGATACCCCGCCACGGACCGCGTTGATACCACGGCCCGGGCACCCAGCGCCCGCAGCGCAAGAAGTGTGCTGGCGAAATAAAGCCCATTGTCCGCGGATTGATAAAACAGCGGCTTTTGCCCCATACGATCACGGGCCAAAAACAGCGTCCGGCTACGGGTGTCCCAAAGGGCGAAGGCGAACATGCCGGTCAATTTTTCCAGCATGGCTGAATTCCATTGTTCCCAGCCATGCACTAGAACTTCCGTATCGCTGTGATCACTGGCAAAGCTGTGCCCCAATTGTTTTAATTGCGACCGCAAGTCCCGATGATTGTAAATTTCGCCGTTGAAAACCACCTGCACACTCTGATCTTCATTGCCCATCGGTTGTCTGCCGCCGGCGATGTCAACAATGCTTAAGCGGCGGTGCAATAAAACGCAGGCGGGGTTGTGGGGGTCGCGCCAGCGGCCGGTGCCGTCCGGGCCGCGATGAGCGAGAAGTTGGTCAACAGTATCAAGTGTGGCGTCAGAAATGGCGGACTTGTCAGCGGGGGAATTCCATTGAATAATTCCGGCAAAACCACACATGGCCAGAACTCACTGTGTCAAAGGTTCAAGAACACCATTGCGGCAGCTAAGGGTAATGGAGCGATGCGCGGTCAGACATTCCCGCAACGCTTTTCCAAGGCATTCATGCCGCCATCCGCCGGCAAGTTTATGATTGGTCAGGGGTTTGCCGGCGCGCAGCAGATGCGCGAACTCCAGTACGTCGGTTTGAGAAGCGACCAGAGCGGTGCTGACATGGTTAGCAAGGCAAATGGTTTGGGCCAGCGCCCAGGCGGTTTCGCCAAACACGCGAGCATCCGGGGATTCGTCGATTTCATCGGCGGCGGGTGGAAAGGCGGATTCGGGTTGATTTTTTAGGCGCGCAATAAGCGACACAATAAATTCCGCATACGAGGCTAATTCACGCGACGGGAAATCTTTAATGTTATTAAGGCTTGAGGCTCTGGATGGCAATTGCTTGGCGATATCCCGCAGGACGTTATCCGGCAGCATGGTGCGGGCAGGTAAATCATGTTCGAAAGCCAATTGTTCACGCCAGGCACATAGTTCACGCAGTGCGGCCAACTGCAGCGGATTCATACTGCGGGGTGCCTTAAGTTTCAGATACGCCAACTGCGGATCATTGGGCCGCACCGCGGCGTCGCAGCGTTCCTCGCACGCCGCCGTGGCCCAGGCGTGGCGCTTGTGGGAAGACAGGCGTTGCGAAAGGGCCGCGTAAATAGCGGATAGATATTTGACATCATCAATGGCGTATTCATGTTGAGCCGGTGACAGCGGACGGCGGTCCCAGGCACTATACGTGTGGGCTTTGGCCAACGTTACGCCGCAGAAATATTCAACGAGTCGGGCATAAGAAAGCGGATAGCCCAGGCCGACCAATCCAGCCAGGACCTGCGTATCCATGACGTTGGCGGGCCGGGCACCGGCGCGCTGCGCGAGGATGGCCAAATCCTGCTCGCCGGCGTGACAAATTTTTACAACGGCTGGATCGGTCATAAGCGCAAGTAAAGGGGAAAGATCGTCGATGGCCATAGGATCAACAAGGTGCACCTGATCTCCGATGGAAATCTGGATCAGGCAGAGGATGGGGATATACGAGGTTTCGCCGATAAACTCGGTATCAATGCCGAAAGCCGCCGCGGTTTTCAGTTGCTCACATAACGCCTGAAGTTCCGGCCCGCTGGAGAGCAGCATTCCGTGAGGCGATTCATGTCGGGCTGATTTCACATTGTGCATATCGCGTATTCTGCGGGCAGAAGTGATTTCCGGC
>JAKATV010000305.1 GCA_021818565.1 Planctomycetota bacterium | reverse complement strand
TATTGAGTTTTTCATACCGGCTATTTTTAACAACTGTGTTACAAATTAACAAGCGCCACAGGGGGGTGTTGCCGTTATTGGGTCCCGGCAACACGCTTTTTTGCCGACTCCGGGTCAATTTTGAGGCCCCCGGAATCTTTGGGATTTACTAGGTACTGGGCATTGTCCGTAAATCGGGCAGTCAGGATGACGGCGGCCAGCGTTAGCGACGACCAGAGTACGACATCCACCGTGTCAATGTAATGGCGGCCATTGGGGCCTAATACTCTGGCAAATTCTGACGTCCAAAGCATGAGAAACGCGGTCAGACTTAGCGCTATCCAGGCAAATTTGCGGCTCGATCGGACCGCAAACGCGTCCTCGGCAATCATGCCCACCGCCATGAGCGCAAAAATGAGCGTGACATAATGCGGTACCCAGGTACGCTCCGAAGCCCAGAGCATGAACATGCCGACACACGCGATTTCCATGGCGTAGCGGCGGGTGCGCAGGCTGGGCAATTTTTTCCGTGCCCACCAGATGCCGCCAATCGCGATGATGAGCACAACAATCCGGCCGATCAGATGGGCGGTTTTTTGCGGCAGGCGAATCAGCGTTAAATAATGATTGTGCACCACGCCGTTGTGCATCGTTTTCCATGCGGGAACATGGGCAAATAGTCGCAGAATAAACTCCGGAATCGACTCGCCATTACCAAATTTAATTTTGTCATGCAGAATATAGGGAGCGATCATGATATGGCCCCATTGGCCCAGCCAGGTGATGTTCTGCCTCCATCCGAAAAAAATCGCGGGAACCAGGAATATCCATATCCCGATGCCCCCAACAATCGCTGCACCGATGATCCAGCGCCGACGATAAAGAAAATAGGCGAGAAACGCCAGCGGTGTCACCTTGATGCAGATTGCCATGGCCACCAGGAGGCCGGCAGCTACGTCGCCTCCCAGAGATTCTTCCTGCGCCATCCACAGTCCGGCCGCCAGAGGCAGGAGCATCAGTAGATTCATCTGCCCTTCCTGGATATCCCCGATGACCGGAAAAAACCACCCCGCCCCAATCAGCAGCAGCGCGCCGGGCAGCACGTTACCTCCGCCTCGGCGAATAATAGATAGTGCCAGAAGAAAAATCGGGACAAAGAAAAACGGTTTGCAGATAACCCATGCCGCCTGCGCGTCGGGGCGGGATAAAAGCGTAAAAGGGGCCACGAACAGCATCGCAAATGGCGGCAATGGAAAGCGATCGCTGCGATAAGGCTTATGATCATGAATAAACAGCGGGACGGTTTTCATGTAGGAATCAAAGGCGTCAATATGCTTTTGACGAGTCATTTCGTGGGTGATTTTATGATGGGCCTGTACCGCCAGAACAATCGTGGCTATGGCAATAACTACCAGGGTAATAGTTAGAATCATTCGTCGGGTCATAGAGTTCCAATAGTTGTTTTTGAGGTGTCAAACCAGGGTTTTTCCCATGATTCCTTCCAATACCCGCAACGGTGATTTTTCCGGATTTTTCATCGCTTGTACCGGAAGCAGGTAGGTTTGCTCCAATAAATACTGCCCGGCATCCACCGCGTGCAGTACTTCATCCGTAAAGCAGGTCCACGTACAGTGAGGCGGAAAAACAAACGCGGTTTGGGGGGCGGTTTTTTGATATTGCTCATCCATTTTCCCCTGATCATGGAGTTGCAGCATGTAGTGGTCGTACGCGGTTCGGGGGCTGCGGGTAATGCGCAACAGGTACATCAACTCCCGGGATCCGGGGATCGGCGCTTTGAGGCGGGGAACAAACTTTTTGGCGAAATCCGCGAAAGGTTCACCAATGCGCCAGTCGCGACCTTTGCCTTCGGGATTGACGTTGCAGAATATCCGGATGATGCGTTTCCCGCCGACGGGCCGGGCCGGGAATTGATCCGGGTGCAGTCGTGTATCATCTTTGGTTACTTTGCTGGCCCGGCCCTTGATTTCCACGGGGCGGTAGCTGGTGCGCATGCGCAGCAGAGCTGATTTGTATTGGGGAAACAGCCCCTGCATGAGCGTGAGGGTGCTTTCTGAATAGCGCTTTAGCAATGCCGCTAATTCCCGTTGTGCCGCATCATCGCCTTCCATGCCTTGAATGCGGCCGCTGCGATGGTCATAACTGATGTTTTTGGCCCCTCCATTGCTCCACACCGGGGTAAGAAACTTTTGTTCTTCCGGCGTGAACGCAAAATCCAGCCTGGGCAGATAAACCACATTACCCGATTCCATCGCCGCGGTAGCCCCATTCTGCTGGGCTGCGGAAAATGGGCCGCTCCATTGGGTTAAATCAATGTTGTAAATTCGATCCGTCATAATGCACTCCGCGTTATCAGTAACCTAATCCGGGTCATCGCAGCCCCGGCCATGAGTCGGACAGCCTCCTGGGTGCCGCAACTTTGCCGGTAGCATACCGCAGAAGTGGCGGAACATTCCACTGGCGCAAGGAACCTGTCCGAGTAATGGCCGGGTCGCAATCCCGGCCATTACTCGGACAGGCTTCAAGGATTCTTCCCCGCACTGCGAAGTCAAGCATGGGTCAAACGGTTTTGCGCTGATAGTAAAAAGATTTGCGCTGTACGTAGTGGCCGGGGAGCGAGGACGTCATTTAAAATGTTGTCTAAATTTACGCGCCCGCGATTCCGTTATGTGGCTGTGGCGGCCGGAGGGATGTCGCGATCTTCAAGAGCGCAGATTGCGGCGGAAGCTGAGATTGTTTCTCGCTCCCGCGGACCGCGTGAATTTTTCAGATGCCTCACCGCCCGCTGGGTTACACATTAATATTCATAAACGCAATTTAGCCTGACGCGGCAGCGTCATGGTTCGAGGCGGAATGCGGTGACAAAAGATATTCGTGATCCAATGCGGCCAGGAAGATACCAAGTCTACCCACGGCCAACTGACGCGGCAGCGTCATGGTTCGAGGCGGAATGCGGCCACGGAAAAAATTGGTTTCCCGTTGCGGCAGGGAAGATACCACGAACACCTACGGCAAACACCCACGGCCAAATAACATGGCGGCCCGGATGAATGACGCGGATCGCAACGCGGAACAAATGGTTCCTTACCACAACGCCCAACGTGTTAATCTCGCCGATCAGGAATATTTAAGGAAATCGGGTCGCTTCTCGGTTCCAATTCAACGCTTCCGCGTTGGGCCAAGGCCGCATCGCGGTTGGAGTAGGGGGGCGTCAGGGCAGACATGGTTTGGCATGGCTGCCGCCCGGGCACTGCGACGCTGTCTTAATTAACGCCATTCCTTTGAAGCTCATTGCCGGAATCCATGGCGAACCTTTGGCCGGGAGCCGCACGAGCCGACCTGCGGCTGCCGCCAGCCTTAACTGCGGGATTTCTGCCGCGTGTTGGCTCTTTTCCATGGGAGTGGCATTCGCAGGTAATGCTTGGGATTCTGCGGTTATTGCGGCCCTTGCCTCTTGGTTATATTTGATGAGGTATGCCACTTTTTTATCGCCACAGGTTGTACAAGTCAGCATAAATGCGCGCACCAGTGTATCTTGGCCTGTGGCCCCTTTTAATGGTGGAATCGCACTGGCCGGCTCGGTTGTAATGCTGCCATTCGAGGTGTCATAGAAATAATAACTCGTTGGTGCGGCCACAACGCTCGCCGGTTTTAACTCCCACGCAAGCAGTCCAACCGCCACACAGACCAGAACGATGCCGCCGATGACAAATGGTTTCTGGTTCTGGTTGATCTTTTCCCGAATGCTCTGGAATGCCATAATGAAAATCCTTTCAGAAAAGATGATTTTACCGACAGGGTATCAGAACGATATTGCCTGTCCGCTGTTATTACGTCGATAAGCGGATGGGGTCACTCCCGCAATCCGTTTGAACATGACATTAAATACTGTTTCACTGCGAAATCCTGATTCTTCCGCAATTTTCCACATGGGCTTATCAGATTCGATAATCAGTTGTCGGGCGCGATCCACGTGGGCCCGCCATATCTCATCCTGAAGCGTGGAACGCGTTAATGCCTTAAAGCGCATTTCCAAGCTGCGGCGTGATACCAGCACTTTGGCCAGCACATCATCAATATGGATCGGCTCATGGGCATGAGTGCGGATAAATCTGTATGCCTCGGCCACATCCGAATCCTCATAGGCGGTAACATCCGTGGATTCGCGCTGCACCACGGGCAGCGGAGCAACAAAAATCGGTTTTTGAGGTGCGGCTTTTCCTAACATGATATTGTTTAATGTCTGGGCCGCCTGGCGGGCCACCAATCGACCGTTAAGCGGAATGCTGGTGAGGCGCGGTACACTCATCATGCACACCCATAAGCAGTTGTCCACACCGCACACCGCAATGTCATTGGGAACCGCAAAGCCGTCCTCGCCGGCTATGCGTATGGCTTCATAGGCAAAGCGATCCATACAGGTAAATAGTGCGATGGGCTTGGGGAGATTTTTTAGCCAGTTTCGCAATTCAATCTGCTGTTCATCATTTTGAAACCGCCACCAGTCCGGCACAGTATTTTCATATACATGGACCTGAAACCCCAGTGCTTTGAGTGTGGCCAGGTAACCGGCCCGGCGGAGAATTTCCCAGGGAAAGGTTGTTGCTTCACACATGCCGTAGTAACCAAACGTTCGAAATCCCTTGCTCGCCAGGTGCTCTGCCGCCTGCACACCCACCGCGTAATCATCCGGAATCACCTGAACGAACGGGGTTTTTTCCTGAAAGTGGGGGGTGGCAACCACTGGAATGTTTGCGTGCTCCAGGGCGATGAGCGTCTCGGGGTCATCCCAGTGGCCGATGATGGCTCCGTCAATGCGCCCCGCCGCAATATCCTGCGGGCCAACTTCGCCCAAAGTGGCAATCAGCGTGCGCCAATTCCCTGCTTCAGCCGCGAAGCTGGCAATTTCCATCGCCGCCTGCTCGCTATAAACTCCAATTTCACGGGACAAATATGCTATGCGCAGTTTCTCCCGTAATTTACCGGCGTGTTCCGGCCAATTGCCGGCTCGCTTTTTTTTCGGCCGTTCGTTTTCATGGGCTTCATTGTAATATGAGAAGCCACTGCCGGCGCTTTTTTGCGCTAACGATAAACATTTTTGCGCTAACCATTCTTGTATCGATTTTTTGGTGGGTTATAGTATTCAGTAATCGAAGAGTGGCTGGTGCGGTCGCCCGCAAAATAAGGTCGCCATTTTCTCGAGAGATTGAGGATGACGAGGTTAGCCTTAAATGCACCAGTGTTTCCACGGTCTTTTTTTTTAAGGGGATGACGTTATGTTAGTTCCAGTAAGCTATTGTCATAAGAAGAAAGGATTCACTCTCATTGAGCTTCTGGTGGTTATCTCCATCATTGCACTCCTGATCGCCTTGTTGCTTCCGGCGCTGGCAAGAGCCAAAGCGGAGGCGAATTCGGTGGCGTGCCTGTCAAATCTAAGACAAATTGGACTGTTGGCCGTAATGTACGCGCAGGAAAACGAGGGTGTACTTCCTATTGGGCAAATGGCTCCTCCTAGTTTCTCCTTTCCCGCAGGACATCGGGGAAATCCCGCGAATACGCTTTATCCCAGCGGCAATTTCTACGATGCGGGCGACGCATACGCAACGTGGTGGACTATATTGAACACCTACGTCGAGTCTAATGTCCCAATCGCCCAGGAGTATAACGAATACCTTTTTCCGCAGGTATATTCCGCCGGACAGCTTGGTGGGGGATCGGATGATCCAATTACTTCTCCGGTATTCCGTGACCCTGCCGCAGCGTCGGGTGCCACTTGGCCTGTCCAGGGACAATGTCACTACCAAGCCAACGAGATGTTATTCCCTCTGGAAATCAGCATGAGGGATGCAGCCGTCGGCGATAATAATTGGCCCTACGAGCAATACTACCGGCTCGCCGATCTGGGTGGTCGCGGATCGGATGTAATTATGTTTACAGACGGTCTGCGCGATCCATCCTTCGGTTCGTGCCAGCCGACCGACATGTGGGGTGTCTTTGATGGAAATAATATGTACCCCAACCCATCAGGCACCACCGCCCCTTATTTCGGAACCAACCCGGCAATCAATACAAATCAAGGAATCATCCCCGGCCCCGACTACATGGGAGCCAATGTGGAGTACAATGGGATGGGAACTTGGTCTAATACTTATTGGTGCAGGTGGCGACATGGGTATGGCAATGAGCATCAAATGAATGTAGTTTTCGGCGATGGCCACTGTGGATCATTCCAATATACCTCGAACGGTGCGGCCGCGGATCTTGCGACTCCGCCGGTTAGCAATTGCCCCAAGGGAGATTGGCTTCCGACTGCTCCGGGCGGTGGAAACTAAGCAGCAGTGCAAAAACAACTTCGTGTTTTTATGGGCCAGTGGCTGTGGGCACAAGTCGGGGCCGGATGATGTAGCTCCAATTTGGACAGATGG
>JAKATV010000244.1 GCA_021818565.1 Planctomycetota bacterium | reverse complement strand
TACGCTCACGCGCCTCCCGCCGAGTTCGGATAGCCGACATGGTACATTCCTCCTTGAAGAGAAAATCACACCGACCCACCTCCAATGTGGATCATCTAACCCCCATTATAGCAAACCCCTTCCGCGTAAAGTGTCACGCACCCTGCGGGGCATTCCGCGCCAAGCGGTACAGGCCAATACGCCCATCGAAGGTTCAACATACACCGCGCGTGACGCCGCTGATATTCACAGCACGTGCGCGTGGAACAATGATATGTATGGCGTAAAGGGCGCTACGCCCGCCGGGCAGGCGTATTATGATTCGCTGATTCGATTGTACCATTCCTGGGACACCCAGTTTATTAAGGTAGATGATTTGTCCCGCCCGTATCATAAGCATGAGATACATGCCATTCGCCGGGCCTTAAATAAATTCGGCCCCGATATCGTGTTCAGTACGTCACCGGGTGCAACTCCGGTTTCTGAAGGCAACGATATTGAACATTGCGCCAACATGTGGCGCATTCGTGATGACTTCTGGGATTCCTGGCCGCTATTGAATAATATGATCGATCTGGTGGCGGCGTGGAAGGGATTCGCCGGTCCGGGCCACTGGCCGGATTGCGATATGATTTGTCTGGGACACATTGGAAAAGACGCAGTGGGCGGTCTGCGCATGACGCATTTCACCATGGATGAACAGCGCACGATGATGACACTCTGGGGCATAGCGCCTTCGCCGCTTTTCCTGGGCATGAATCTTACCCAAATGGATCCCTGGACGCTTTCGTTAATAGCCAATCCGGAAATGCTGGCCATTAACCAGGACATTTTAGGTGCGCAAGGCATTCGCGTTGCCCAGCACGGCGCACTGGAATCATGGGCGAAAAAACTCCATAACGGCGACTTGGCCATGGCCATGTTCAACCGTGGAGAAAAAGATGGTCAACCCATCACCGCAGACTGGTCCGGCCTGGGATTACCTGACCGTGCCGTGGTACGGGATGTCTGGAATCAGCGAACTTTGGGTGAATTTAACGGCAAAATAACATTGCCCGTCGCCAGTCATGGTGCCCACCTGCTTCGCATCAGCCGGCCGGCGTAATTTTCATCCCCCTGTTACGCGTAGCCGCTGTCTTCGGGCCGGCCAAATAGCAGGTCAATCAGGGCTTTATCTTGGGGTTGAAAAAACATATAGACATGATCACCCGTTTGTATCACGGTATCGCCGCGCGGGGCCACGAGTTGATTGTTCCGCACAATCAGCATCACGCTGGTACCTGTGGGAAATTCCAGTTCCCGCAGGGCCGCCCCGCACACCGCTGCCGCGGGTTCAATGAAAAATGAGCCGAGTTGGCCGCCCAGCGGCCGGGCGGAATTTATTTCCAGCACCGCTTCCGGTGCCGGTTTTTCCTGCTGTCCGAAGCCCAGCAGCCGCGTCACCCAACGGATGGTGGCACCGGGAATTAATGTGTTGACCACCACGACAAAAAAGACAATCGTAAAGACTCTCTGCGCTCCGGGCAGGTGGGCCATCATGGGAAATGTCGCCAGAATAATTGGTACCGCCCCGCGCAAACCGCACCAGCCGATATAGCATGTCTCCGCTACGGAAAACCGCAGAGGAAGCAGGCACACCGCTGTCGCCAATGGCCGTGCAATGAGCGCCAAAGCAAACGCAATGCCCAATCCCAACCATGCCACATGCGCCAACTGTGCCGGCAAAATCAAAAGTCCCAGCATTAAAAACATTCCGATCTGCCCCAGCCAGGCCAAGGCCGAGTGGACCCGCAGCAAGCCGCTGCGAAATGGCAGGCTTGATGCGTCCATGAATAATGCCGTCGCATACACCGCCAGAAAGCCGCTGCCTTCTAAAATGGTCGCTGATCCATAAGACAAAATCGCCATGGCCAACGTAAACGCGGGAATTAGGCCGGTGCTGGGCAGCGGCATGCGGCGAAGAATATACCGCGCTGAAAGACCGAGCATGGCTCCCACCGCCCCACCAACAATCAATTGGATCGGAACCTGCAACAGCAACCAGCCGATCGCCGGATGTTGGTACGAAAGTATTTCAATAACCATGGTGGTGAGAATGACAGCCATGGGGTCGTTGATACATGATTCAACTTCCAGCAATCGCGATAATCGTGGTTTGAGCCGCAAGCGCCCGGCGTGCAGCACTGAAAACACCGCCGCCGCATCCGTGGAAGATACCACCGCTCCAATAAGCATGGCTTGGGACCAATTCAAACCCATCACATGTGCCGCCAAGGCGATAATGATTGCGGTCAACGCCACGCCCACAGTTGCCAGCAGTGATGCCGGCAAAAGCACGGATTTTACCGCAGCAGGCGGGGTCGTCAGGCCGCCTTCAAAGAGAATCAAAATCAGCGCCACCGTTCCCAGACGAAACGCAAAATGAAAATTCTGAAAATGAATTCCGGCAAAGCCCTGCGGCCCGGCCAACATGCCCAGCACCAGCAGCAACAGCACCGCCGGAATACCCACCCGATCCGCAGCCCGGCTGGATAACACGGCAATAAGACTTAATATGCCAAACACCGCCAGCAAAGCGGCAGTCTCCAGCGGGTTCACTGGTAACGCTGTGGGACGCAAAGATATGCAGATGATGTATGACTGGCGTCATGACCACCATCGTATACGTATGAGGAAAATTCGTATAGCCCCCGTCTGACCGGATCAGCAAATTATTTAGGATAGAGATCGCAACGGCACGATTACTACTCCAAGGGCCCACATCAAGCCGGACTGGCGGGATTATCGGTATCCCGTCCGAGTAATCGCCGTTGCAACCCGGCGATTACATAGACATGGCTTTCTTGGTTTCTGAAAGCGTTCCAGTGAGGGAAATGATAGCGATATTGCGCCAAGAAATTAAGCATTTATTCCCAAAATTCTTGGCAGGCGCTGCCACGAACCGGGATACTGGATCGGGTGTTAGCCAATTTATAGGTAATGTTGTGCCAACTTGCGGGGCGGGACTCGATTACCCAATGAACTGCCCGGACAACACGATCAATGATCGCCCCCGCTTTCAGTGTTTGTCGACTTCAATAGAAAGAGGCGGCGGTATCGGGCCGGTGATACGTTGTTCATGCGGTTGAAAAAGCGATTGAAATAATATTCATCGGTAAAATGCAGTTTCTCCGCAATATTTTTGATTGGCAATTCTGTACTTAGCAACAGACGACAGATTTCCTGATTGAGGCGCTGGTTGAGGTAATTTTTAGGGCTGGTTCCGAAATGCGAGTGGAAGGCCCGGCTAAAGGCATTGGTTGTCATAAATTCAGCCTTGGCCATATCACTGACGCGTACCCGCGCATCGGGCGAACGATCGATCAGGGCAAACATCTTTTGGAACCTGACATGCAACGAATTGGCCCGGCGAATCACCTCATCCAGTGGCTGGAATGACTCGGCAAACATTCGTTGCAACATAATATGTGTGCGCCAAAGTTCTCCCAGCGTCATAGGCAACTGCTTCCATACCGGGATGAAATCCTTTGCATCCCACGGCCCCAGGCAGATCGGCGTTGGCCAGTCCCAGAAAATATCAGATAAAGCGTGCCACGCGCAGCGGAACGCAATATAGTAATGACAGTATCGCCCGAGTGCCGTGGCATGGACCGGGACATGTGCTGGAAGCCAATAGGCATGATTGGGCTGCATGCGCAATTCACCCCCACGCCAACGAATTAGCGCTTCACCATCGCAAACCAAATGGATATAATGCGAACCATCGCAACGTGGCGCGGCATCGGTGTTCCACTCTTTGCCGACTTCGCCGTAGCGCAGATAGAACAGGTGAAACCGCAGAGCCTCAACCATATCCAGCTCAGCTTGATGCCGGGATCGACCCATTATTTCAGCGGCTGGTTGTTTCATAAAAACACGGTTCATACAACTGAAATCCATGGTGTGCGGTGTTCACAACACCGATAGACTGCAACTTTCGCCTGCGCATTTCCCATCCAACTTTTAGATCAGCCTCACGGGCAATTATAGCACTGCGGCGTAAAGTATGCCAAACGCTTATTTAGTTGCGTTGTATCAAAATATCCTACGATCCGGCCATCCCGTAGGTGTGCCTCGGCCAGTTGGTGCGATTGAAAAGTACAATAATTGGAATGAAAAATCCATTGAGATACGGTCTAAGTGGAGCTACCATTAACTCAACGTGATTCACGTTAGTTGCCGCAGCCCAGCCAACATGTTTAACCCGGCATGTGGCACTGGAAATGGATGCACCAATTTTGGGAAGAAAGGAGATGTGGTAACAAAATCGGATATCATGCAATGATATTCGTAGAGGAAAGATATTGATGGTCAGGCTCGTTTTGAGCTTGGCATACCGGAAGGTCGTGAACGGTTACGGCAGATGTTTGTGCCGACTGGTTTTATCAGCTTTGGTGTTTGGCCGGAGCGCAAATTGTAAGTTTCACGGGTTGGGCAAATTGAGATGCCAATAATGTGTTGGCTCCGTTGCTGAACCTATAGTTGTTTGAACAGCAAGTTTTCTACGGCGTGATGCTATGAAGCTTGACTTGTTTGGAGGAGTCCCCATGAAAATTCGTTTTATTTCTTGTAGCCTGACGTTAGCAGCCACTCTGGCCGCGACTTGTGCTTTGGCACCGGCCAATGCGGATATGATCGCTGGATCACAGGCCAACACCAGTGGCCAGGTGGTGAACTTCAACCTGACGAACAGCGGTTCCTTGGACTGGTTCCATTACCTTCAAGACTCCACCGTGACGCTGAACCAGAAAAACGTCGCCACCCACGACATCAGCATCCCGGCTGTTGCGAGCACGAAGGGTGATTCCGGCGCTTACGGGCCAACCTTCACATGGTCAGACGGCACGCCTAACGTATCCGGTACTGACTCCGGCCTCGTTCAAGCTGCCAGTAGCAGTGGCTTTACCTTCAACGTAACCGGCAATGGTACGGCAGAGGTGCTCACCGTCTATTTGGGCACCTACGGAGTTAACGATCCGACTGACACCTATGCCCTTAGCGGTGCCACGGGCAACCCCGTAACGCTTTCGTTTACAGGGGCTGCGGGAAAATATTACTCCTTAACCGACACCATTGATTTTACCGCTGCGGTCAACAATCCCCTCACGGTAACCCTCAAAGGCGCGAACGCAAATCTCTTTTTGGCGGGTGCCACGCTGGCACCAGTTCCCGAACCAGTTTCACTGGCGCTGCTCGGCGTCGGTGGCGCAGGCCTGTTGCTGATGCGCCGCCGTAAGATTTTGACCTAAGAGCGATTCGGGTGACGCCAGAGTCCCGTACTCCCTCGGTTCTAACGCCAGGATGAGCGAGACCGTAGTCGGTAAGAGAACTTCAGTGAGGTCCCGGCGCATGCTGCGTCGGGATCTCATTGCACCCGGCAGAAGCGTAAATATATGTATGGGCCCTGCGGGGACGCGATTCTATGCGTACTTTTATGGAGTACCTAATCATGTTTTCCAAAGTTTCGCCCCTTGTAACGGCCTTGGCGGTCTCTACGGCGTCCGCAGGGACCGTTTCGGCTGGGACCACCTGTTCAGACAATTTTCTTGAGACAAACAAGTGGTACCGAACTAAACGGGCTAAATGTTGTGTTTGCGGCGGATCGGGGGCGAGCTTCAACCTCTGAACCCGCATTGGATCAGACATCAAAACCGGGATCGATTCTTGTGGCGGATTCGGCACTGTTGCAGTCGGTGGCCACGAATGCCGGTTATGTCTTTAACGTCGGTTCGCAGCGCGGATTTCAGGACCAGAATTACCCTGGTTCTGACCATGTGGACGGTTCCATGGGACCTAACGTTCCCGCAGGCGAACATGAGTTGTATGTTGACGGCTCAGTCCGATGGGTTCCACTTTCGAACATCAACGTACGTGAGTCCAGGGCATCAGTCTATTTTGGCGAGTAAGGTCGTTGCATTTACCATTGAATTGGTATAGATAAGGTACGGCTTGGTTGGTCGGATCTTTTTGTGCAGCGATAGGGCACCGTATTTTGAGATTGTATCTCCGCGCAACACAATGTAATAGGGACTGGCCGTATTGGCGGCCAAGGTTGAAAATCTATGACAGCACCTGAAAGAGGGCCACACTCGGAGATTAAAAAGTTTACCAAAGTTGCAAACGCCAGGCTTCTGGAAGCGTTCCGCGATCCACCCTTGAAATATGGACCAACCCCATTCTGGTGGTGGGTCGGAGATCGGCTGTATAAAGACCGGATAGCTTGGCAGTTAGACCAGTTACGCTCCAAGGGCATCTGGAACACAATTGTCAGTTATAGCCATCAGAACGACGGGCACACATCGGTCGGTGATCCTCCGATTTATTCTGATGCGTGGTGGGAACTTTTCGAATGGACCGTTAAACAGTGCAAATCCCGGGGAATGCAGATCAGTATCCAGGATTACAC
>JAKATV010000323.1 GCA_021818565.1 Planctomycetota bacterium | reverse complement strand
GCAGTCAAGGTACCCTTAATTACTACAGCAACCAATGGATCGGGCAAACGTTCACCACGGGATCGAACGCCGACGGCTACCTGCTTAATTCGATTGCGGTCTGGGATCAATGGGAGCAAAGCAACGGCTGGGCTTCCGGAAATGCTGTCACGCTAAACGTCTTTCAGCCTACAACGGGTGCAACTTCCGGGCCGGTTCTTTATACGGGCACCACGACGGTCAGCGCCGCTGGCTCTAGCGGCACATGGGTGGTTTACAGTCTCTCTGCGCCACCGCAACTATCGCCAAATACGCTTTATGCCTATGCGATGAATTCGCAGGGCACAAATGCATACAGCGCGATGGGATTAACTGTCGGCAACGGCAGTTCCAGCGGCACTGGATCGGCGGCCAGCCAACTCGCCACGTTTAACACAAGCACGGGTGCGTTTTCCACCACGCCAGCCTATTGGACTGGCGCTGGATGGGGAAGCAACCCAGCGGCTGCCCAAGTTTCCGCCACGAATGACCCAACGGACGTATTTACCGACAATGCCGAATTCCAAATCATCGGCACGCCGGCAACAACGCCGATTCCGGAACCCGCAACCGTTGGAATTTTTGCGGCTGGCGCAGTGGCGTTGCTGACGCTGCGGCGGCGTAAAAACGCGTAACGATTTAGTTGTGCCGGCGAAGGACATGTTGGAAAAAGGAGTATTGTTATGAAATCTCATCGTGGTTTTACCCTTATTGAACTGCTGGTAGTAATCAGCATTATTGCACTGCTGATTGCGCTTTTGCTGCCCGCGTTGGCAGCGGCGAAGGCGGATGGCCTTAGTACCGTGTGCCTTTCAAACCTGCGAGTTCTGGGCCAAGGCTACATTGAATATAGCGACGCCAACCGCGGTGAGGTGATGCCTTACGCATGGGATTATCCGTTCTATGGCACCACCGGCAAGGATGCCGCACAATACAACGAAGGCTGGACAAGATTAATCGCACCTTATCTAACTAGTGAGCACATTCCGTACCTGCCGGGTACGACGGAATTATCTGAACCGGCCGGCGTAAAAGCCATTATGACGTGTCCGGTGACAAATAACTCCGGGAACATTCCCGGATCATGGGGACCGGGATCGTCAACTTACGCCTGGCGGCAGTGGAACGCCGACGGCAATGATCCACAGGGCGGTTGGATATGCAGCTATGGCATGAACGGATGGGTTTACAACCCCGCGCCCGGACAAGGTCTGCATAGCTATATTTGCCAAAATCTAGCCAGCTACCAGTCTGGCTATAGCGTGAATTCTTACTTCTGGCCCAAGGCGGATGTCAATGGCGCAGTGCCTCTCTTTGGTGATTGCACATGGGTAGACACTTTCCCGCTGTGGACCGACGCGGTTCCGGGAAATTTGAACGGCAACAACATGTCGAATGAACCTCCCACATTCCAAGTGCCCGCACCGCCCGGCATGATGCAACAGTCCTGTTTAAACCGCCACGGAATGGCAATTAACATGGTCTTTGGCGACGGCCACGCGGAACATATCCCGCTGGGCAAGCTCTGGCAGCTTCGATGGTCACCCAATTGGCAATCCAAGAATGTTGCCATTACTGACCCTAACTGATAATCTCCGCCGCGCGTGCCAGCGGGTCGCACAGATGTCGTGGAGCCGGTTTGTACAGCAGCATACAAGCCGGCTCTTTTTTTACCTTTTTTGAGGGATACCCATCATGGCTAACTTATCACGTCAAACGTTTTCGCATTCCGGGCTACTGCCAAGCACCGGAAGATTATCGTTGTTTGCGGCAATCAGCGTTTCATTAATGACAACAATGGGGCTTTATGCGGCGGCACCGAGCCTGGAAGTCAATGGCACCAACATCGTAACCGTTAATGATCCGACGGTTCCGGTGCAATTGCAGGGAGTCAATTTGGGTGGATGGCTGGTGCCGGAAATGTCCATGATTCCCTTCAACAGCACGAATATCCCCGATGCTTACACTCTGTGGAATACGCTGCAAAGTCGATTTGGAACAACCGACATGGAGAATATTCGCACAGCTTGGCGCAGCAATTGGATTACCCAAAATGATTTTTCCCTCATGCATCAAGATGGATTTAATACCGTTAGAATCCCTTTTGAAGCCTCCATGTTCACCGATCCCAATGAGGACGGATTCAAATGGCTCGACGAAGCCGTCAATTGGGCCAGTCAGGAGAACATGTACGTTATTCTCGATATGCATGGAGCACCCGGCGGACAAAGCTCATCGGAAGACACCGGGCAGCAGAATCAGGACCAGTTTTTTTCCAGCCAAACGGATATTAATCAGGCGGCGCAGGTATGGAGCGAAATTGCCCAGCACTATAAGGGGAATTCAACCATTGCGGGCTATGACCTTCTCAATGAGCCGGTGGGCGCTCCGAATTATGCAACCTTGGATACGGTATATCAGCAACTGTATACCTCCGTCCGCAATACCGGTGATCAGCATATTATTTTTATGGAGCCGGCCAATTACTGGGATACCAATAATCTGCCGTCGCCGACATCAATGGGTTGGAGTAACGTGGCATACAGTGGCCATATTTATGATTTTTCCTCCTCAAGCCAATCCCAGGAGTTAGCCGATTTTTCCAATGCTATCACCAGCATGGCCGCCACGGCCAAACAGCAGAACATACCGGCTTACGTGGGGGAATTTGGGCTTATCCAATCCGACGGCAACAGCAGCGAATTTAAGCAGGTTGTATCGGAACTGGATCAGAATCACATGGCATGGACGGCGTGGCCGTGGAAGGAGTTTACGAATAATGCCGGCCTGCGCACATGGGGCGTAATGCAGAATCCCATGGGTATGGCGGAAATAAATCCGCTAACCGATACCTACGCGCAAATCATGGCGGATATGCCGATGTATCAGACCTCTAATTTCACCTTTAACCCCGCGTACAGCCCGGTGCCCGAGCCGGCGAGCTTTGTGACGGTGGCTTGTGGTCTTGCCGCAATAGGGCTTGGGGGATCGGGAAAACGCCGCGGATTAACACGGTGACATCCGCCATGCAGGCCACGACCTGCTTGCAGCAAATTTATTAATTATTGATCCGGCCGAATTCGGGTACACGTTGATTCGCTCGGACAATTCGAAGATTGGCGCGTGCGTAGCATTGACCCATGAGAGCGGAGTGCCGATAGTATCTTATAAATGCTTGACGAGTTTGCGGTGTCACGGGTGATGACCATTTTTTGGCCGCCTGATACAGGAGACGATAAATGACCTTGAAGGCACAAGAGATTCTAAGACAATTATTAGTGCTGGCAGCGGCCATTCTGGCCCTGAACGCCATGTTTTGCGTGCAGGCCGCAATCGCGGCCCAATTAATCACAGTCGACGGTCGCAGCCCGGGCCGCATTTTTGAAGGTATCGGAGGGGAAAGCGCTGGGGCTTCCACTCGGCTATTGGTGGATTATCCAAAAAAGCAGCGCAATGAAATTTTAAATTATCTCTTCAAGCCTGATTTCGGCGCAGCATTGCAAAATCTTAAGTGTGAATTGGGCGGCGACATGAATTCCACCGATGGAACCGAGCCGGCCTATTTCCGCACACGCGCGGAATATCAGCATCCCAAGGCGGCGTATTTTCGCCGGGGGTATGAAACGTGGCTCATGCGGCAGGCTCGAAAACGCAACCCGAACATCCGTCTGGGGCTTTTGCAATGGGGTGCTCCGGGGTGGTTGGGAGACAAGCACCATGCCGCGACGGATTTTACAGCCAAATTTTATTCCCAGGATAACGCTAATTATATTGCCCGCGTGGTGCAATGTCTGAATAAGTTTGATCATATCCGCATTAATTATGTGGGCTGCGCCAATGAGCGGATGTGGGATGTTCCTTGGGTACTTAAACTTCGCCGCGCATTGGATGCCGCCGGGCAGCAGCACGTTCACATTGAAATGGCGGATTTTTTTCACTGGAATACCCTGGTGCATCAGGTGAAGATCAATCCGGCATTTGCCAAAGCAATTTCCGCCATTGGTAAGCATTATCCAGGTTATAAGTCCACGCCGCAGGCGCGGGCGCTACATATGCCACTTTGGTCCGGTGAAGATTGGAGCGGAGCCAAACCATACACCGCCACCATGGCCAAGCTGTTAAACAGAAATTATATTGAAGGCCGGATGGTGCGTACGATTATCTGGGCATTGGATACCTCCTATTATAATAATCTTCCTGCCGCTGATGACGGGCCTTTGTTAGCCAATGAGCCATGGTGCGGCCACTTCCGGGTATTGGGGCCGATTTGGGCCATCGCCCATACCACGCAATTTGCGCAACCCGGATGGCAATACCTGAACTCGGCCTGCCAGTTATTGAGAGGTCACGGCAGTGTGGTTGCCTTAAAAAGTCCGCATGGGCACAACTTCAGTATCATCATTGAAACGCAAGATGCCACCGAACCGCAAACGGTAGCCATTCGCATCTCCGGTGGCCTGCCTGGCAACGTACCGCTGCATGTGTGGCGATCCTTGCCACATAATTATTTCCGGCGGCAGCCGGAGCTTACGCCCGTCAATGGCTTGGTCTCAATGAAATTGCTGCCCCATGCCATCTATTCCATTACCACAACAACCGGGCAGCACAGGGGCAAAGTGAGCGATATTCCAAAGGCCAAACCGTTCCCGTTACCGTATAGTTCCACATTGTCGCACGGTGATATTGCAGAAATGCCGCGATATTTTGCCGATCAGGAAGGTTCTTTTAATATCGTCAGGTCGCCGGATGGCAGGGGTCATGTTCTGGAGCAACTAATAACATCGCCACAAATACCCTGGAGTTATCAGCATCGGCCGTTCACCATTATTGGTGCCGCAAATTGGCATAATTACGCGGTAGCCTGTGAGATTCGTCTGCCGGCGGTGGGCAGTGCGGGAATTATTGACCGCGTAGCGGATGTCAACTGGCATTTCAACCAATCCAATGGATACCGCGTGATGATTAACGCGGACGGAATGTGGCAACTTTTGGCGGTAAAGAAACTTCTGGCACACGGCAAGGTCGCACCGCTGGGATCGTCGTGGCATCACCTCAAGCTGGTCTGTCAGGGAAGCACAATATCCGCTTATCTTGACGCAAAACAATTAGCGTCGGTAAAAAACTCGAACTACCGCGCCGGCATGGCCGGGTTGGCGTCGTCCTGGAATCATGCCTGGTATCGCGACTTTACCATTACCCCCCTGCACCACGCCATTTCGCCAAATCCGGGGTAAGCAACCAGCCCCGGCCCATCAGCGAAATATATCGTTGCACCACAGCGGCGCGACAGCTTGCTATTTATAAAAGGCCAGCAGCGTATCGGCCACATGCTGGATCTGGGCGTCGGTGAGTTCGGGGAACACCGGCAGCGCGAGAACTTCGCGGCAGGCTTGTTCCGAGACGGGAAAGGCACCTTCTTTATAGCCCAAATCCTGAAAGCATTCCTGAAGATGCAGCGGTCGCGGATAATATATCGCACTTCCAATGCCCCTCTTTTGCAGATGCTCTTTTGCGGAATCCCGGCGGGGAATGCGGACCACATATTGGTGGTATACGTGATGGGTGCCGGGAATTTCCACCGGAGCGATCACGTCCGTATTCTTAAAACGCTTGGAATAATAGTCCGCGATTTGCCGGCGGCGACTGTTCCACTTATCGAGATATTTTAATTTAACATTTAACACCGCACATTGGATGCCGTCCAGACGGAAATTTCCGCCAACAAAAGCGTGATGGTAGCGGCTGGTTTCACCGTGCTGCCGGGTTTGTTCCAGGCGGCCGGCCAAAGCGGTATCTCGGACGATCACCGCGCCGGCATCACCGGCGGCACCAAGATTTTTCGTGGGATAAAATGACAGGCACGCGGTGCCGCCAAGTTCACCGGGAATCTTCCCACGGCTGTCTGTAGCGCCGATACATTGCGCGGCATCTTCGACAATTTTCAGGTTGAGCTTGCCGCACAATTCCGCCAAAGGAGTCATTTCGCACATTTGGCCAAAGAGATGAACGGGGATAACCGCCTTGCACTGCGCATCAACCACAGCGGAAATGGCATCAGCTCGCATGAGAAAAGTGGCCGGATCAATATCCACAAATACCGGCTTTGCGCCGGCGCGGGTAATACACCCGGCAGTGGCAAAAAAGGTAAAGGGCGTGGTGATGACTTTATCACCCCTGCCAATGCCCAAAGCCATCAGCGATGCCAAGATCGCATCGGTACCGCTGGATACCGCTACGGCCCGCGCATTAAATCGCCGTCCAAGATTGCTCTCAAAGTCTCTCAGCGCCGCGCCGCCGATGTATTCAGTTGAATCCAGAACGCTGCGAACGGCGGCTTCAATTTCGGAACGCAGGCTTTGATACTGAGTTAAGATTTCAAACATCGGAACTGAGGTTGCATTCGCAGCCGTATATTT
>JAKATV010000099.1 GCA_021818565.1 Planctomycetota bacterium | reverse complement strand
CTTGTTACGGATCGAGTCGTTAAATTTGGTCAGCGTAACAGAATTTCCGGAGGGGCTGAAAACGACGTTATTCATAAAGGCCCGCATCAGCAGAATACCTCGACCATGTGTGCATTCAATATGCTGATCCGAGGTGGGATCGGGCAGGCTGGCTGGATTAAATCCGGGGCCGTCATCTTCAACTACCACATCCGCCCGGCGCGGCGTTACACGATATTTAATGCGGACATGCTTATCGCAATCGCACTGGTTGCCGTGTTTCACCGCATTGGCAAAAGCTTCATCAATGGCAAGTTTAAGGGCAAATAGATCGCGATCGGTAAATGAATATCTTTGGCACTGGGATAATATGGTTTCTTCAACTTCTTCCACTCGCTTGGGGTCGCTGGGAATTTCCAGCCGACACCACAATCCGTGGGAAGTGGAGGATGGATCAACCGGCCGGCGCGCGGCCGTTGTTTTTTCCAGTCGCATTCGTCCCATAGTGACGCCCGTCCTGAGTTATGCTTGCAAGTGTTTACCAATCCATGCGTTTCACGGGCATCCATACCCTCTTGCTCGACAGACTGACCTAACTTTCGCACGCCGGCTACACACCGGAAAAGCCTGCCTCAAGCCCGCGTTATATGGCGCTCTGTTTGCCTTGAGGCTCAAAGCTTTCTTTCGCTTCCTTTATTGTCGGATAAATGCGAAAGAGTTTATTAAGTTTTGTGATAACAAAAACTTCAAATATCTGCGGATGAATATTACAGAGCCGCAACTGTCCGTCATGATTGCGAACTTTGTTGTTCACCGTAATAAGCGTTCCCAAAGCCGCCGACGAAAGATGATCGACTCCGGCGAACGAAATGATGACCTTGGGGCGGTGCTCATTTTCGACCAATGCCACAAGCTGATCCCCGATTTCGGCAATATTTGCCTCATCCAGTATTTTCCGGTGGGTAAATTCCACCAGAACGATTTCACCGTCACGGGTAATTTTCAATCTTGCCGCATCTTGAAGCATGCCGGCCTCCATAACTGCGCGGAAAAGGATCCTTCCTGCCGGGCAGATTGCCTCTATAACCTCTTTTATCATACGCGCCCAGGGCGTTGTGTCAATGTTTTATTGCGCAGTTTATGGAATGCCAAACTTACTTGCGAGCCGATAACGTATATAATTATGTTATGGTGATTCATCGAATGTATGGATGAGGTCGGTGATTTGAACAAAAACCTGATTGGCATTTTCGAGTGGGGGGCGGTGCTGGTTGCGGCGGTTATTATCGGCTGGATGGTGATCCGGGCCGTGCGCAGACGGGTGGCCAACCCCCCGGCGGAGATGACGGGCTTTGGGTTTTCACTTAAACAAATTGAAGCGATGTATGAACGAGGCGAACTGACCGCGGAGGAATACAAAGCCCTGAAGCGCCGCAAAGCCGAGCAGGCCGCACGGACAGCGGAAAAATACCTTGCTGGACCGGGTCGTAAAGGCCCCAATTTCCCTAAAAAATAATGCTGGCCCCCGAACTTTTGTATACTGTAGCACAAGCACCGGTGGCAAAGCTCGTGGCAGCCGGGATAGCTCGTAAAATTACGGACTGCGGGTTCGGGGAAGTGCTATCGTGGCGGATCATCAATTATCCAGAGATAAGCAGCATACGGCGTGGATATCGCTGATGGCCAGTTTGGTGATGACGATATTAAAGCTGCTGATGGCGCTGTTAACGGGCAGCCTGGCCATTCTTTCGGACGCTTTGCACAACGCGGTAGATGTGCTGGCTACCATTATCACACTGGTCGCAGTGCATATTAGCGATCGCCCCGCGGATCAAACGCATAATTATGGTCATGGCAAAGTGGAAAATCTCTCGGCTTTTGCGGAGAGTATTATTCTGGCGTTGACGGCCTTCTGGATTCTGTGGCGGGCGATTATGGATTTCCGCCATCCGCATACTTTGCCGACGGGGCCAACTATTATTGCCATAGCGGTGTTATGCGCAGCCATTGGCGTAGATATCTGGCGCACGCTTCAACTGGTCAGAACCGCCAAGAAGTTTGGCAGCGAAGCTCTCCGCGCCAGCAGCGTGCATTTCCGTATGGATCTCATCAGTGCCGCCGTCGTACTTATAGCGTTACTGTTGTCTCTTTTGAGCCATGGTCGGCTCGCATGGATGGATAATGTGGGTGCCGTAACCGTGGCAATCTTGATGATTGGATCTGCGATACGTCTGGCGCTGCATTCGGTGGATGTGCTGGTGGATCGAGCGCCCGAAGGCGTTGATACGCAACTGCAGGAAATTATCCGGCGCGTACCCGGAGTCATGGATGTGCCGCGCATCCGCGTGCGGCAGGGCGGCAATCGTCGCTTTGTGGATACCACCATTCGTGTGAATCCCACGGCTACATTGGAAGAAGGTCATAGAATTGCGACTTCGGTGGAACTGGCGGCTTCCAATGAACACCCCAGCATAGATATTACGGTGCATGTAGAACCCGGCGACGCCGAACCAAGCTTGGCGGCCATTGTGCGAAGTTTGGCGGAGGCCATGGAATTAGCGGTTCATGCGGTACACGCCCATACCATCAACGAGCGTGTGTACTTGAGTTTTCACGTGGAATTCGGGGCGGATATTACCGTGGCCAATGCCCATGGCAAGGTGACGGAACTCGAAAAGCGCATTCGTATGCGTCTGCCCCAGGTTGCGGAAATTGCCAGTCACATTGAACCCGTGTCGGCAGGGGCGGAATAATAGAAAACCAAGGGGAATCGGTGATGGAATCATCTTTGAATATGGCATTGAAGGAATGGTCGATTGTATGTGATGCCGTGCTGGCCGGCCAACAGGCGATATTGTTGCGCAAGGGTGGGATATATGAAGCGGCCGGGGAATTTGAACTCGAGCATTCCAAATTCCTCCTGTTCCCCACTGTCCTGCATCAGAAACCGGATTCGGTAAAAGCGGCCTGGCGAGACCAGATAAAAACGGTGGACCGCGAACCTGAAGAAATTACCATCCGCGGATGGGCGGAAGTATTTTTTATCGCCCGCGTACCGGACCGTTGGGCATTTGATTTAATGGACGATTTGCATTTATGGGATAAGCCTCTTATTGACATGCGATTTAATTATCGTCCGGATTATCCATTGTATATCATTGTGGTGCGGGCCTGGAAGTTGCCACAGCCGCTTAAACTATCTCTGGATCCACAATATGCCGGATGCAAAAGCTGGGTCCCGTTACGCGCCCCCGTCGCTGTTAGCGGCAGCCAACTCGTAAAGCCCGATGCTGAGCTTTTGGAAATTAAACGCCGCATCGTTACAGCGTTTCATCGCACCAATCCGTGATATGCCCCTAGGAATATTCCGGGTAGGCCCAGACTGGCCAACTCGACCGCCGGCGTGGCAATCGCACGGAAGAGAACCGCACCATCAATTTAAGCCGCATTGAGCATCCAGCTCAACGCTTCCACATTGAGCTAATGGTACCTCACGTTTGGGACGCCCTGGTGCGGGATGGAAAAGGCTCGGCAGCCTACGCGGGTACCAACACTGATCCGGAATGTTGTAGTTTCTCCCCGCTTGTCAGGTACTGCGCGGGCTTTTCCCAGTTCAAATGGTCAATCAGGCACTCTATATAATCCGCGCGATGGTGGCCGAAGTCATAAAAATAAGCGTGATCGCATAAATCCAAAGTTAATATGGGCTGCGCGTCCCAGAATGGGAAAAGGCCATTGTGCTGCCCGGACAAGTTCCATAGCCGCCCGGTTACGTGATCCATGACGGTCCAAGTCCAGCCTCGGGTTCCCAGCGCGGTACGCCGGAGATCTTCAATATAATTTTCCGTGGAGCCAAAGTTAAGGCTGATGCGCTGTTTTAATAGGGGGGGAATTGAAGTGTTTTGGTCACCCAAAATATCAAAATACATTTCATGATTACGCACCGCCGCCAGGGCAAAGCACAGATCGCCCTTGATATTGACAATATCCACCGAGTTGGCCAAGTGGGGCGTATTCTGAATGGCGACAAGACGATCGGAAAGTGCATTGGCTTTTCGCACATAACCGCAATAGAGTTGATGATGTTCATCCAGGGTGGTGCGACTAAGGCCCGCAACCGAGCTGAGATTGGCGAAATTACGCGGTTCCAAAACACTTTCCATGGCGTTACCTCCTAAGCAAAATCCCGAACAACCATCCTTGCCCGACTAATTTCGTAACCGTTCCATCGGCCTACCACATTTCCCTAGGTTGGAGTGTAAACCTGTTGGGTTTGGGTTACAAGGTGCGATAACATTTTGGCACGATGAAAACACTGGAATCTAGAACCTGGAACCTGGAATTCCGTACTTGGTAACGGGCGTCTCGCAAAACTGCAGCGCAGCGCTTTAAAACCTTCTGCGTCATCGTCCTGTCTCCTGTAACTGTAGCCTATAACCTAACCGATGGCCTAACTCCTCGTTGGCCCAGGCACACCCAGCACATCGTTCATGCTATAGCGGCCAGGCGGTTTTCCCGCCATGAAGGCGGCGGCCCGCAAGGCACCGCGCGCAAATGTGTCACGCGTACTGGCGGTGTGTTTCACTTCCACGCGTTCACCGGCGGTGGCGAAATAAACGGTATGCTCTCCAATAACATCCCCCATGCGCACTGCGTGCATGCCAATATCCCCGGCTTTCCGCAGCGTATCTCCGCCATGGCGACCGTGTACCATCGCCTGATCAATATCTCGGCCGGTGGCCTGGCAGATGGCTTGAGCCAGTGAAAGTGCCGTTCCGGAGGGAGCATCTTTTTTCTGATTGTGGTGCGCTTCGACAATTTCAATGTCATACGCCGGGCCAAGCTGCTGTGCGGTCTTGGCGACAATCGCCAGTAACACATTTATCCCCAGGCTGGTGTTGGTAGCCTGCAAAATTGGAATAGTTTTTGCGGCTTGGTCAATCAGGGCGTGGTCGGCTGCTGTCAAGCCGGTGGTGCCGATGACCATGGCCGTTTTGTATTTCACACAGGATGCGATCATCAAACGGGTAGCCACCGGGGCGGAAAAATCAATCAGCACATCCACGCCCGGCGGTAAATCGGCTACGACTGCCGGTGTTTTTTCCGCGGGATTCGCCGTAACGCGATCAATATGGGCAACGGTCTTGAAAATCTCCGGCGATTCCATGGCCAAGGCGGAAATTCGAGTCCCCATGCGGCCTGATGATCCACAAATTGCGATTTTGAGGGGTTGATGGGTCATATTGGATTCCAAAATAGAGTCTTACCGTAACATCTTATATCGTATGCGAAAGTTTAGCAGGCTCACTGCCGCTTGAAAACAGTGACAAATCCGCCGTCGCACCTTTCTTCCGGAATTCCCGCCGCGGGAAGTTGGAATTCCCGTCGTATATTACGCCATTGTTCCCAGGGCCGCGCACGCAGAAAATCATTCACAGCGACGGTGTTTTCATCCGGATCAATACTGCACGTGCTGTATACCAGAAGCCCCGTGGGTTTGAGGTGTTCCGCCGCATCGTCCATGAGCCTGGTTTGCAACTCCCGCACGGCGGTCAGATCAAACAGCGGCCAGCGCCACCGCACTTGCAGTCGCCGGGCGATCACACCGGTATTTGAGCAGGGGGCATCCACCAGCACGGCATCAAATAAGGGCGGCTTGTGCGCGCGAAATGTCAGCATATCGATTGTGCGGATATTTGTTACGCCGGCTTCGGCGGCGCGGCGTTCTATAGCGGCTAACTTTTCATCCGCAATATCTGTTGCGATAATCAGGGCGTGCGGTATCGCCCGCGCCAGTTGGATGGTCTTGGTTCCCAGCCCCGCGCATAAATCTAAAATCCTCAATGGCTCGGAAGAACTTTTGGTTTCGTCCTGTAATACCGCTGCCAAAGTCCTTGCCGCCCGTGCGGCGGTGGGATCCTGCGGAGAGAGTTTGCCCCGGGCAATCAGCGATTCGATGACGGCATTCCAGCCGGCGGCGGCTACGAAAAAATCCGGTGCCTTGTGCGGTGACAGCCCGGCGTCCGGCGGAGGGATATAGCCCTTGTGATCACACCGCAGTGTTACCGTCGGCGGAATGTTATCCGATATTAATACATTGCGAATGTGTTTCTCACCAATCCATTGCATCATTGCTGACACCAGTTCGCGCGGGTGGCTGGTGGTTACGGCCAAGTGGTCAATAAGTTGCCGCTGTGGATCAGGAAAAATGGCCCGGTTTAATTTCACTTGCCGCCGACTGTCCAGCGGAAAGGCGTGAACGTCGGATGCCGCCAGAGGTTCCACCGCGCCACCGAGCCGCTGGATGTTGCGCAAAACCGCGTTGACAAACCCCGCCGCTCGGACAGCTCCAAGCCGCCGCACGACTTCCACGCTGGTATCAATGGCCGCATGATCGGCGATGCCCTGAGCTATCACAAGTTGATAAGCCCCCATTCGCAGAACCGCCATGACATCGGGCTCAAAGATCGGA
>JAKATV010000125.1 GCA_021818565.1 Planctomycetota bacterium | reverse complement strand
ATCACTCGCCATGATTACGATTACCCTGCCCGACGGGGCAAAAAAACAGTTTGATGCCGTTTCCGTAACGCCTTTGCAGGTGGCCCAAGCTATTGGGCCTCGCCTGGCACGAGATGCCATAGGGGCGTTAATTAACGGACAGCTTGCCGACCTATCCACGCCGATCGGCCAGGATGCCGCAGTCGCCATTATTACCGCCAAGGCCACGGACCCCAATGCCGTTTATTTGCTGCGGCATTCCACGGCCCATGTCATGGCGGAGGCTATTACGCGGCTGTTTCCGGCGGTGCGTTTGGCGTATGGACCGCCTGTAGAGACCGGGTTTTATTACGACATGGAATTATCCCAGCCGATACGGGAGGAGGATTTTCCCCGTATTGAAGCGGAAATGGAGAAAATTGTCGCGGAGAATCGCCCCTTTACACGTTATGAATTGCCGCGGCAGGCCGCGTTGGCCAAGCTGGAGCAGGAAGCAAATCCGTACAAGCTGGATAACGCCCAGCGGGCTTTAGCGGCTGATCCGCAGGCGGTTATCAGCTTTTATGCCACGGGAGAACCGCACAAAAATTGGGAAGATTTGTGCCGCGGTCCGCATTTACCGGCGACGGGTCGAATTGGCGCATTTAAGGTTACCAGTGTTGCCGGTGCCTATTGGCATGGGGATGCGTCCAAGCAGCAACTGCAGCGCATCTATGGAACGGCCTTTTTCAGCCGGCAGGAACTTGAGTCGCACCTGGCGCTTATTGAAGAAGCCAAACGGCGCGATCATCGCGTCATCGGAAAGCAGCTTGGCCTGTTTACGATTTCGCCGTTGGTGGGCAGTGGTCTGATTCTCTGGATGCCAAAAGGGGGCGTGGTTCGGCAGGAGTTGGAGAATTTTATGCGGCTGGAGTTAATCCGCCGCGGATACAACTCTGTTTATACGCCGCATATCGGCAACATAAATTTGTACAAAACCAGCGGTCATTATCCGTATTACAAAGAATCGCAATTCCCGACCATCAAAATGAAAGAACGTGATGGCACGGATGAAAGCGAATATCTGCTTAAACCCATGAACTGTCCGCATCACATTCAGATCTATGCCGCCGAACCGCACAGTTATCGCGATTTGCCTATTCGCCTGGCGGAATTTGGCACGGTCTATCGCTTTGAGCAATCCGGTGAACTGTCGGGTATGACGCGTGTCCGAGGATTCACCCAGGATGATGCGCACCTGTTCTGCACGCCGGAGCAGGTGGAAGCGGAGTTACGGTCTACCGTGGATATGGTTTTGCTTGTCTTTAAGACGCTGGGTTTCACGGATTATCAATGTCGCGTGAGCTTACGCGATCCGGCTTCCGATAAATACGCCGGTGATCCCGCCCTTTGGGACCGGGCCGAGGCGACACTGCGAAAAATTGTGAAAGATGTGGGAATCCGCCATGAAGAAGCCATCGGTGAAGCGGCATTTTACGGCCCCAAGCTGGATTTTCTGGTCAAGGATGTCATTGGTCGGCAGTGGCAGCTCGGTACGGTGCAGCTTGATTATGTTTTGCCTGAACGTTTTGCGCTGGAATATATCGGTGCGGATAATTCCCCTCATCGCCCCGTGATGATCCATCGGGCACCGTTTGGTTCCATGGAACGCTTCACGGGAATTTTAATTGAGCATTTCGCCGGAGCATTTCCCACGTGGCTTTCTCCGGTGCAGGCGGTGGTGCTAAGCATCAGTGAAAAATTTGTCACCTACGCTCAGGAAGTTAACCGCGCCTTATTAACGGCCGGTGTGCGTTCAGATATGGATTTGGCGGATGATAAAATTGGTGCCAAGATTCGTCGTGCTCGTGAACAGAAAATTCCTTATTTACTCATTGTGGGTGCCAAGGAAATGGAGGCGGCCGCGGTGGCCGTGCGCACGCGCAAAGATCAGGATCTCGGTGCCATGCCGCTGGCGGCGTTTATCGAAAAAATCACCACGGAAATCAGTACCCGTGCATTAAATGAAGCGAAATAGCCATTCACGAACCCGACGGAGTTTTATCAATTTATGTTGCAACATCCGGATCACAACGCATTGGTTCAGCAGCTTGCCGCCATCGGGCAGGGCCATCTTTTTACTTTTTACAACCAGCTTAGTGCGTTGGAAAAAGCCGAATTGGATCGACAGATTGCATCCATGGACTGGCCGCTTCTGGCGGAACTGATTCGAACCGTGGTCTTAAATCCGGAAAGCCTGAAGTTATCGGAGAATATTGAACCCGCGCCCTTTTTTGAACACGCGCCCCATCATGCGGCAACGCGCGAGAAATATCGCCAGGCACAGGCCATGGGTGAATTCTTGTTAAAAAATAATCGGGTGGCCGCGTTTGTTGTTGCCGGCGGTCAGGGATCGCGCCTGGGATGGGACGGCCCCAAGGGCACATTTCCGGCGACGTCCGTCAAAAACAAGCCGCTATTTCAGTGCTTTGCCGAATTCCTCCGGGCCATGGAACTGCGCTTTGGCTGCACCATACCCTTTTATCTCATGACCAGCACCGCCAATCATCAGGCCACCGTGGACTTCTGGAACGAACATAATTATTTCGGGCTGCCTGAATCGCAAGTCATGTTTTTCTCCCAGGATATGCTGCCGGCCGTGAGTCTGGAGGGAAAGGTGCTATTGGAAACGCCGGGCACACTGGCGCTGTCACCCAATGGCCACGGCGGATCATTGCTGGCGCTGTATAAAAGCGGCGCGTTGGCGGATATGCGAAAACGGGGCATCACACAGATCAGTTATTTTCAGGTGGATAATCCCATTGTGCGGTGCGTGGATCCGCTGTTCCTTGGGCTGCATGAACTGGAAAACGCTGACATGTCGAGCAAAATTCTGCCCAAAATATCCAGCACGGAAAAGCTCGGAAATATCTGCCTGGTGGACGGAAAAATGACCGTCATTGAATATTCCGATCTGCCGGCGGCCTTGGCCGAACAGCGCACCGCGGACGGACAATTACGCTTCCGCGCCGGCAGCATCGCCCTTCATGCCATTCGCTGTGATTTCGTACAGCGCCTCAATGCCCGCGGCTTTGCGTTGCCGTATCACCGCGCCGAGAAAAAAGTTTCATGTGTGGATATGTTTACAGGTAAAACCGTCAAGCCCGAAAAGCCCAACGCCGTCAAAATGGAAACCTTTGTTTTTGACGCATTACCACTGGCGACCGGCAGCATCGTCTATGAGACTAATCGGATTGACGAATTTGCACCAATAAAAAATGCCGAAGGCGTTGATTCCGTCGCCTCATCCCGCCAGATTACGACCCTGCGCAACAGTCGCTGGCTACAAGCCGCCGGCATCACCGTGCCGCACAAGCCCGATGGAAGTCCGGACTGCACCATAGAAATCGCGGCGTCCTTCGCATTATATCCGGATGATATAAAAGCCAAAGCCGCCAAAATTCCAGCAATAAAGCCCGGCGATGAGGTGTATTTAGGGTGATTATGCTGTTTTCCACGAAGACTTTTTCAGAAAGTCCATCGCACTGTCAAAAAAAAGACGTATGGTTAAATCGCACCTCGCATCCAACTCAACGCTGCCGCATTGAGCCAACGGAACATATCACGGTCAGATGGGACACGCGGTTACGGAAAGAAAAATTAGCATGACGCGGCAGCGTCATGGTTCGATGCGAAACGCAGTCATGGAAAGCAACTCCGGTCCGGTACGGCCCGTACGGCACCAATCCTATCGGCGTAACGGCTAATCCAGATTCATGGTCAGCAGGAATTCGCCGTTGGTTTTCTTCTTTTCCAGGCGGTTCTTCAAAAGTTCCACGGCTTCAATGGCGTTCATGTCGGCCAGGACTTTCCGCAGGCGGTAGACCAATTCCAGTTCACGCTTATCCAGCAGCAGTTCTTCTTTACGGGTTCCGCTGGCTGCGATGTTGATGGCGGGATAGGTGCGGCGTTCCACCAGGCGGCGGTCCAGATGCAATTCGCTGTTGCCCGTGCCCTTAAATTCTTCAAAAATAACTTCGTCCATTTTGGAACCGGTTTCCACGAGGGCGGTTCCAATGATGGTTAGCGAGCCGCCTTCTTCAATGTTGCGGGCCGCACCGAAGAATCGCTTGGGCTTCTGCAAGGCATTGGCGTCCACGCCACCGGTAAGAATCTTGCCGGAGTGGGGGACTTCCGTATTGTAGGCTCGTGCCAGACGGGTAATGGAATCCAGAAGAATCACCACGTCCCGGCCGTATTCCACAAGGCGTTTGGCCTTTTCGATGACCATTTCCGCCACGCTGACATGGCGGCTGGCTGGTTCATCAAATGTGGAGCTTACCACTTCGGCCTTGGTGGCGCGTTGCATTTCCGTGACTTCTTCCGGACGCTCGTCAATGAGCAGAATAATCAGATACACTTCCGGGTGATTGGTGGAAATAGCGTTGGCAATTTTCTGCAGCAACACGGTTTTTCCGGTGCGCGGCGGTGCCACGATCAGCATGCGCTGCCCTTTGCCGATGGGCGTGACAATATCCACAATACGCATATTGATTTCCTCCGGTGTGGTCTCCAGGAAGAATCGCTTGTTGGGATGCAGCGGGGTAAGATCTTCAAAGTTCACCTTTTCAGTGAGCATGTTGGGATCTTCAAAATTAATGGCCTCCACACGTAAAAGCGCAAAGTACCGTTCTGATTCCTTCGGGGGGCGAATCTGGCCGGTGATAATGTTTCCGGTCCGCAGGCCAAAGCGGCGAATCTGGGACGGGGAAACATAAATGTCATCCGGACATGGAATGTAGTTATATTCCGGGGAGCGCAGGAAGCCAAAGCCGTCCGGAAGAATTTCCAAAACGCCTTCCCCAACCATCAGGCCGTTATCGGTAATGCGCTTCTTAAGAACCTTGAAAACCAGTTCCTGTTTCTTCAGCCCGATGTATTCGTCAATTCCCTCTTTTTTGCAGATTTCGTGCAGGTCGTTAACCGTCATTTTCTGCAGATCAATCAGATGCAGTTCACTGCGTTTGACCTGTTCATATTTCTGATGCGTCTCATCGTCGTAAATGTCATCGTCATCGTCACTAATTCCGCCGCCCATACCCACCATGGCCGAGCCGATCATGGTGGCACCATCTACCGTTGGGGCCGGTTGTTGATTTCCATTAACATCCTCTTTCGGATTGGCGGGTTCGGCGGCCACAATAGCTTCGCCATTTTGGCTGGGCGACTCGCCGTTGTTCGTTGAAATCTCTGCGGATGCTTCCGCTGGTAGATTATCCAGCAACGGGCTTTGAGTTTCAGCAGTCTCGGTCTTTTGCTTCGGTTCTTCTTCAACGGCAACGGCTGCTGCTGCGGCAGTTGCGGCCTTCTTACTCTTGGTGGTTCTTGCCATAATTATTCTCCTTAGTAAATTTTATGTTATGTTTTTCCGCGGGTTGCTCTGCTCATCAGGGGGTGAGGTATGAGTTACCATTAATCCTTGATGGGACATGCCGCACTGAGTCGTTACGATAAAGCCGAAATTACGTTTAACGGTCCGGCTGACACCGTTGTATCCCAAGTTACTTAGGGGTGTTCGGGGTCGTGCTGAGAAAATACCCCAAACCGGGTGCTGTACCTTTAATTATCTTATCGGCCATAATCAATAAAAACTAAAGAAATGGCCGCTCTTTTCCTCCATCCGGGCTGCACCGCTTAGCGACAAACTGAATTCCAAATAAGGCGTCGCTAACGAACACTATCCTTTATAAATCCGCCCAAATCTCGCTAAAACCGTGGTTAAAACTTCGCGGACTTGATTGCTTAGCAACGCCGGTTCCCCGTCGTTGGAAAGAATATGATCCGCTATTTCTCTCTTTTTGTCCAGTGGTGCCTGAAAATTTTCTCGTCGGGATAACTCGGCGGCATCCCAGCCTCGGCTTTCCATCACACGTTTCCGCCGAATTCCCAGTGGAGCCTCCAAAAATATTATAGCATCACACTGCCTGTATAATCCACTTTCCAATAACAACGGTGAATCCAGCACTACCGCAAGCACCGCGGAATTATTGCGCACGGATGCCATAATTTCCTGTCGCAGTTGTTCCACGCGGGGGTGTACTAGCGCGTTAAGTCGCTTAATATCTTCAGAATTGCGGAAAACCAGGGTGCCCAGCTTTTGACGGTCAATTTTACCGGCCGCGGAGATAATTTCCGGGCCGTGCCATTTTGTCAGTTCTGATCGGATGGCCGGTTCATCAATTGCCTGATGCGCCAGGCGGTCGCTATCAATAATCACACATCCCAATTTTTGCAGTTCATGCGCCACCAAGCTCTTACCTGCACCGATGCCTCCAACGACGCCGATAATCGGTTTGGGATAATCCCCGCAAGCACGCCGGCCGTCGGATGTAGCTACCATGTCCGCCTTCCGCTTCAAGCCGCTTCCGAAGCGCCTGCCGCCACAGGTTCTGGCGCGGGGCGGTCCGCCTGAGGCTTACCGTCAAACCGAACCGCCACCCGTTTGCTCACGCCCTGTTCTTGCATGGTAATTCCATAGAGCAAATTAGCGATGGC